>JACKDC010000001.1:900000-1032254 GCA_020633725.1 Candidatus Latescibacterota bacterium | reverse complement strand
CTGGCCGGGCGGCGCGATCTTCTGTACCTCGCGCGACGCGCACTGGGCGTGGAGATCCTCGACGTCAGCGAGCCGGACTCGCCCCGCTCGCTCGGCCTGCTGCGCCGGGACATCGAGTTCGCGGACATGGCGGTGTCGGGGCGCCTCCTCTACCTGAGCGACGTCTACCGGGCTCTGACTGCGGTGGACGTCGCCGATCCCGCCAATCCGAAGGTGGTCTTCGAGACCGAGCAGGAGTTCACCCTCCGTCCAGCCCTGCGCATCCTGGGCGAGCGGCTCTATGCGCTGGAGTGGGACGAGCTGCAGCTCTTCGACATCCGGCTGGCGAGCCAGCCGCGCCTTCTGCGCAGCTGGGGCGTCGCCACGGACGCGCTAGGGCTGGACGTCGTGGACGGCTACCTGCTCACGACGGCCGGCGATGGCCTCGCCGTCCTCGATCCCGGTACGCCGCCGCCACCGGTCCCATCGTTCGAACCCGGGCGACTGATCTTCGGGCTGGCGGTCGCCGACGGACGGCTCTGCGTGATGGGCGGGGACGGCCTGGACTACTACTCCCTCGACGATCCCGACGCCCCGCGTCACGAGGGTTCCGTCACGGCGCCGGACTGGATCACGGACCTGGTCAGCGACGGGTCGCTCCTCTTCACCGTGGGGCCGGGGCGGATGGACGTCCTGGACATCGGTCACCCGACGCCCGTCCGGGTCGGCACCTACTACGCGAACTACGAGATCAGCGCGGTAGCTCGGAGCGGGCGCCTGCTCGCCCTGCCGCTGAATCCCTTGAACCAGCTGGAAGTTCGACTGGTGGATGTCACCGATCCCGCGACCCCGAAGGAGCGCAGCCGCATCGCGCTGGTGAGCGACTGGGGCACGCCCGCGGTGGCGATGGAAGGAGATGTCCTCGTGGTGGCGTGCGGACGCTGGTTCAACGTCTGCGACGTGAGCGATCCCGCACAGCCCCTTCTCCGCGAGTCCCTCGAGCCCGGCGGCCGCATCGACGCGATCGCCTTGCGCGATGGCTTGCTCTACGCGCTGAGCCACGACCGGCTGCAGATCTACGAGGTCACGCCGGACTTCGGGCTGCAGCTGCTCGGCGAGGCCCTTCTGCCACGGTTCGACTGGTTGGACCGGCGTCATCTGGCGCTGGGGGAGTCGGTCTGCTATTGCTCCCTCGACGCCGCCGTCCTGGTGGTGGACATCAGCGATCCCTTCCGGCCCCACTGCCGCGGAGGCTTTCCGCACGAGCGCAGTTACACGGAGATCGCGGTGGGTGAGAGCCGGCTTTACGTGCAGGCTGGCCCCGAGCTCCTTGCGCTGCCGCTCGACTGCGGGGATGCCGTGGGCGATGCGCCATCGGGTCTCTTCGCGCCCTGACACATTCCCCTTGCCCCCCTCCGCCAAGGCCCCATACTTGCGTCGCCTCGCTGTTCGCCCCAAAGGAGGAGCCATGCGCAGCGCAAGCCTTCGTCCCCTTGCCGCGGCCCTGCTGGCCGCCGCGCTCGTCGTCAGCCTTCACGCGCCTGCCCAGAGCCGCATCGCCGTTCGCCCCAGCGGCGGCGACAGCTACGGCGGCTACGGCCACAGCCACGACGCGGGCTTCTTCCTGCGCCTGTCGGCGGGTGGCGGGGGGGCCAAGACCGAAGCCGATGTGGTGCTGGGGTCCACGCCAGGCACGCTCGAGTTTTCCGGCGGTGCAGGGAACATGAACATCGCCATCGGGGGCATCGTTGCGCCTAACCTCGCTCTGCACGGCACGCTCTGGGGATGGACCGTGAGCGGTCCGAACGTCGACTGGAGCGCCGGCGGCGACGGCTGGGTGCCCGGTGATCTCACCATGGCCGCGGTCGGTGGGGGCGCCACCTACTACTTCATGCCGGTGAACCTCTACGTCTCCAGCTCGCTGGGCTTCGGACGGCTCGACCTCGAGGGCGGTTCGACCGATGCGGGGTTCGCCATGGACTTCACCCTGGGCAAGGAGTGGTGGGTCGGCGAGCGCTGGGGTCTCGGCCTCGCGGGGAGCCTCGGGTTCCACGACATCCCCGAGAAGGACGCGGACAACAACTGGAAGGGTTCGAGCGTCGGCATCCGCTTCTCGGCGACGATGAACTAGCACACACGGGTGCTCTTCCGGCCCCCGGCTGGCCCCCGGCGCGCAGGCTACCCGCCGCGTTCCGGGGGTTTCCCTTGTTGCCCCGAAACGCCGACCGCGCTGGCCCGTCGCTTGCGCGGCCTGGGCGTGGGCCCGGAGCGGCCCGCCACTGCGGAGGATGGCGAATCCTCGCTACGCGTCCCGGATGGAGCCATGGACGTCCCCGCGCCGGCGCTCCTCCACCGGGAGGAGCTAGCAGGGAGCCTACGATGCAGCGACACCTGCCCCACATCCTACTCGCCCTGGCGCTGCTGCCGGCTCTCGCCGGCTGCCAGTTCCTCTTCGGTCCCGACTCCACCGAGTCCGCGCCCCAGGCGGTGGCGATTCCGCTCACGCTGCCCGACGCGGGGCCGCTGCGGTCCGCCGTGCTCCATCTGCACGCGCGCGGCGCCAGCGGCCAGACGGTCTACGTCCACCGCGTCACGGCGCCCTGGGACGAGCTCACGGTCACCTGGAACAACTTCGGCCAGGCCTTCGACCCGGCGCCGCTGGACTCCTTCCCCGTGCAGGGCGCCGGCTGGATCGCCCTGGACCTGACCGCTGAGATCGCCCGCTGGGCGGCGGTCGACAACGAGGAGCCCTTCCACGGCCTGCTGCTGCGCTACGGGCAGATGGCCACGCCGCGCAGCATCATCGACAGCCGCGAGGACGCGGCCAACCCGCCGCGGCTCGAGCTGCTCGTCGAGACCGTGAACGGTCTCGAGGCCGACACGCTCGCGCTGCGCGGGGACACCTTCATCTGGCAGGGCTCGAGCAACGCCAACTACGGCGACCGCAACCCGCTCTACACGGGCTGGGCCCAGCCGCAGACCTACATCGAGACGCAGACCCTGCTGACCTTCGATCTGCCCGTGCTGCCCGTCGCGCCGACCACCGGCAGCGTCGGCGACCGCGTCTGGCTGGACGAGAACGCCGACGGCATCCAGGACGCGACCGAACTCGGCTTCGCGGGCGTGCAGGTCGAGCTGCAGGACGCGGACGGCATCATGCTCGCCCTTGCCGTCAGCGACAGCGTGGGCGGCTATCGCTTCGCCGACCTCGAGCCCGGCGACTATCGTCTGCAGGCGCGCGTGCCGGACGGCTACGCGATGAGCCCCGCCGCCCAGGGCGGCAACGGCGCCACGGACAGCGACGGCGACGCCGCCGGCGTCAGCGCCGTCTTCAGCGTGGCCGCCGGCGACAGCCTGAGCGACCTGGACTTCGGCCTGCATCCGGAGACCCCGAGCGACAACGACTGGACGCCCCGCAGCGTCCGCTACTGGCTCCGCCACGCGGGCCTCTCGCACCACCACGGGAACGTCACCGATCCCGATCTGGTGACGCCGCTGCTGCCCCTCTGGGTGGGCGCGCCGGGCGGCGAGCACAGCGTGCACGTCGAGACGGTGGAGGCCGCCGTGGAGATCCTCGATCAGAAGCGCTGGGATCGCTGCCACGGGCCGAACGCCATCACGGCGCTGCGCGCCCAGGCGCTGGCCTGCGCGCTGAACCAAGCGGCCGGCGCCGCGGGTCCGTCGGACGAGCTGCAGGCGAACGTCGACGGCTTCCTGGCGACGCATGCACCCGCCGACTGGGACGGGCTGTCTCATTCCGACCGGCGCACGATGCGCGGCTGGTGGATCGCGCTGGTGCGCTACAACAGCAGCGCCGGCTGGTGGTGGGGGCACTAGCAAGCCGAGAGATCACCCGAGGGCCAAAGGTAAACCCCGCTCCCGGATGGGAGCGGGGTTCGTCTTGCAGGCGGGCCCCTGTCCGCGCGCCCGTCCGCAATGCTCGGGGCGTCAGTCGCGCGACTGCCACCACTTCGCGATCAGGTAGCCGCCGAAGAGCACCAGCGCCAGCGGCCACCACTCGCCGACCCAGGCCAGCGACATGTCGAAGCGCGTGTTGAGGAGCAGGATCACGCCCAGCGCCGCCAGCGCTGCGCCGCCGGCCAGCGAGCCGCCGAAGGGCAGTTCCAGATCCTTGGGCATCTCCAGGTTGCCGATGCCGTCCAGCGCCTGGTTGTAGAGCGCGGCGCGGCGGCCGGCGTCCACGATGTTGTAGAGCCAGAAGAAGGCGAGGAACACGCCCACCAGCGGCGTGAGGTCGCCGATGCCCGCGGCCAGCAGCGTGATGCACAGCGCGATCGTCAGCACGTGCGCGAAGCCTCGCTGGTAGTAGCCCACGTAGACCTGCCCCAGCCCCGGAAAGAGCGAGAGGAAGCAGGCCAGCACGGGCGACTTGTAGAGGTTCACCTTGCGCTGGAGCTTGGGCGTGGCGAAGACGCCCGCCCGCGCGCCGTTCGGCTCGGGGCCGCGCGCGTCGGTCTGCGGATGTTCGATGCTGCTTTCCATGGGACTGCCTCCTGGTTCTGCGCTGTTCTCACGCATTGTCGTCGTTGTGCCGCGAGGCGTAGTGGAGCCGTTTCAGATCGCCGGCGAGGACGCTGAGCCGGGCCGAGGCCGCGGCCAGGTCCCCGCGCCGGAGATCTCCGACGAAGGTCTTCAGATCGCCCCAGAGGTCCCGCGCGCAGGCCTTCACGGCCGCCATGCCGCGGTCCACGTGCTGGCGGCCGCGCTCCAGCCTGCGGCCGCTCCACTCGCGCGCGCTCTCGCCGCGCTGGGAGACGCTGGCCGTCATGCTGCTCAGGTCGATCGGCGCGGGCAGCGCGCTGGCCAGGCCCGCCTCGTGGCCCTTCAGCAGCGACAGCGCGCGCCCGGGCGCCTGACGGAAGGGCGAGAAGGGCAGGCTCGTGAGCGAGAGGGCGAGCAGCGTGACGGCGTAGGCCATCTCCAGCGCGAAGCGCGGCCGCTGCCAGAGCCGCCGCCAGCGCGCGGCGACGTCAACGAGAGGGTGGCGGCGCGGGGCATCGTCGAGCGCGGCGAGCAGCGCCGCGGTAAAGGTGGCGTCCGGCGCCGGCGGCGCGAGCGCGGGGAGCGCGCCGGCCAGCCAGCGCAGGCTCGCGTCGAGCGCGGCGCAGGACGCGCAGTGCTCCAGATGGGCGTCGACGAGCGCGGCGTCGTCGGCGAGCAGCGCGCCGTCCACGCGCTCGGGCAGCAGCGACTCCACGCGCTCGCAGACGGGCCCGCTGGTCAGCGCCAGGATCGCGTCCGTAAGGGCCGGGTTGGGCGCGGCCTCGCGCAGCGCGCGCAGCTCGAGGGCGGCCGCGTGAAGGGCCGCGCAGTCGGCGCAGCCGTCGCGATGGGCGTCGGCGCGGCGGCGCAGAGCGCCGGGAAGCGTGCCGTCGAGCTGCGCGTCCAAGAGGGCCTGCCACTGCTCGCAGTTCATCGTCATCGGGCCCTCCTCACAGTCCCGCCGCCTCGGCCGGGGGGCCGCCCAGCGCGCCGAGGGCGCGGGCCAGCTCCAGGCGGGCGCGGTGGGAACGGGACTTGACGGTGCCCAGCGGGAGGTCCAGGGCGTCGGCGATCTCCTCGAGGCGCAGGCCCTGGACGTCCTTCAGCAGGATCATCTCGCGGCTCAGCGGACTCAGCGCGGCGAGGGCCTGTTCCACGAGCAGGCGGCGGCTGGTCTCGCGCCAGCGGGCGGCGGGATCGGGTGACGGATCCGCGAGGTCGGCGAGCGCCTCGGCGGCGAGGTCCTGCCGCGGCGGGCGCGCCCGCAGGCGGCGGCGGTGGTCGAGGCTCACGTTGCGCGCGACGCGGAGCAGCCAGCCGAGGAAGCGCTCGGGCTCGCGGCAGGCGTCCAGCTTGCGGTAGACGCGCAGGTAGATCTCCTGGGTCAGATCCCTGGCCTCCTCGGCGTCGCCGACTGTGGCGTAGGCGACGGCATGGACCTGCGATTGGGTGCTGCGCACGAGATGCTCCCAGGCCAAGGGATCGCCTTGCTGACAGCGCGCGAGCAGTGCGGCCGGTTCCATGGCGTCCTTGGGTTGCGGTGGACAGGGCGGGGACCTTCCCCTGCCCGACAAGACGCACGGAGCGCCGCGAAGGTTCGGTCGCCGTGGAAAAAACGTCGGCGGCGCGCTCGACGCTTGACTGTCTTGGGTATTTGGCTAAATTGCCAAGTGTTTGAACCCAGGAGGCCCGATGCCGGAAACGCCCCAGGCCCGCTTCGCCGCGCGGGCCGAGATCCTGAAGGCCCTGGCCCATCCGACGCGGCTGCTCATCGTCGACGAGCTCTCCCGCGGCGAGCGCTGCGTGGCGGAGCTCACCGAGCTGGCGGGCGTGGACATGTCCACCGTCTCGCGCCACCTCGGCCAGCTGCGGGGCGCGGGCATCCTGCAGGACGAGCGCCGCGGCGCCTGCGTCTACTACTCGCTCAGGTGCCCCTGCGTGCTGAGCTTCTTCACCTGCGTCGAGTCGGTGCTCGAGGCGAAGGCCGCCACCCTCGACGCCGTCCGCTAGGGGGGACGTGACCGCGTTCTCCTGGCGTCGCGAAGGCCGGGCGCTCGCGCTGATCGCGGGCGTCTTCGCGCTGGCGTTCTTCCTGCCCGTGGGGCGTGACCGTTTCGACGGGGCGGTCATCGAGGCCCTGCAGCTCCTGCGCTGGTACGCGCGGGAGCACGTGCTGCTCTGCCTGGTGCCGGCCTTCTTCATCGCCGGGGCGATCGGGGTCTTCCTGCGCAAGGACGCCGTGATGCGCTACCTCGGCCCGGGCGCGCCCAAGCCGCTCGCCTACGCGGTGGCCTCGGTGTCGGGCAGCGTGCTCGCGGTCTGCTCCTGCACCGTGCTGCCGCTCTTCGCCGGCATCTACGGCATGGGGGCGGGCCTGGGACCGGCCAGCGCGTTTCTCTACGCGGGGCCGGCGATCAACGTGCTGGCGATCATCCTGACCGCGCGCGTGCTGGGCGTCGAGATGGGCGTGGCGCGGGCGGTGGGGGCCGTGGTCTTCAGCGTCGTGATCGGGCTGGCGATGGCCCTGCTCTTCCGCGAGACCAGGGGCGCCCGCGCGCAGGCCGTCGATCTCGCGGACGAGGAGCCCGACCGGCCCCTGCACCGCACGGTGCTGAGCCTGGCCGCGATGCTGGCCGTGCTGATCTTCGCCAACTGGGGCGCGCCGGCCGGCGGCGACGGCCTCTGGCGCGCGATCCACGCCGCCAGGTGGCCGCTGACGGCGACGGCCGCCCTGGCCCTCGGCGTCATGCTCGCGCGCTGGTTCTCGCTCGCCTGGCGCGAACTCGCCCTGATCGCCCTGCCCGTGGCCGCGCTCGCGCTCTGGGGACCCGCCCGGCCGCTGCTGCCCTTCGGTGCGGCGGTGCTCCTGCTCGCGTGGCGCCTGGGTCGGCGTCCCGCCGACGACCCGCTCGGCGAGTGGTTCGCCTCGACCTGGGGCTTTGCCCGGCAGATCCTCCCCCTGCTCTTCGCGGGCATCCTGGCGGCGGGGCTGATGCTGGGACGTCCCGGCGGTGAGGGCCTGATCCCCGCCGGCTGGGTGGCGCGAGCGGTGGGCGGCAATGCCCTCGGCGCGAACCTCTTCGCCGCCATCGCGGGGGCCTTCATGTACTTCGCCACGCTGACGGAGATCCCCATCCTCCAGGGCCTGCTGGGCGCGGGCATGGGCAAGGGGCCGGCGCTGGCGCTGCTCCTGGCGGGGCCCGCCCTGTCGCTGCCGAGCATGCTGGTGATCGCCGGCGTGCTGGGGCTCCGCAAGACGCTGGTCTTCATTCTTCTGGTCGTCGCCATGGCGACCCTCACCGGGCTCGCCTATGGCGCGCTCTTCTAGGGAGGACGTGATGCGCACCGTGCAGATCCTGGGCACCGGCTGCCCCAAGTGCCGGCAGCTCGAGGCCAACGCCCGCGAGGCCGCCGCGGCGGCCGGCGACGGCTGGCAGGTGGAGAAGGTCAGCGACCTGAAGGCGATCATGGCCTTCGGCGTGATGATGACCCCGGCGCTGGCGGTGGACGGCGTCGTCAAGTCCACCGGCAAGGTGCTCTCGCCGGACGCCATCCGCGAGCTGCTGACATGAGCCGCGCCGCGCTCGCGGTCCTGTCGATGCTGCTCCTGCCCGGCGTCGCGCCGGCCGCCGCGGACGCGCCGCCGCCGGCCTTCCCGTCCGACGGGGTGAGCCTCTACTACTTCCACGCCACCCTCCGCTGCCAGACCTGCCTGCGCCTGGAGGCCAGCATCGATCACTGTGTACAGGACGAGTTCGCCGTGGAACTCGCAGAGGGCTGGCTCGACTGGCGCGCTCTGAACTACGAGCTCACGCCCAACAGCGCGCTGGCCGAGACCCTGGGGCTGCGAGGCAGCGAGCTGGTCGTCATCCGCTGGCAGGACGGCGCGGCCGTCGACTGGCGGCGCATCCCCGCCGTCTGGGAGGCGCCGGACGACGACGGCGTCTGCGCCGCGCTCAAGCCGGCGGTGACGGACTACCTGCGCGCGCAGCTCGCCCCCGCCGGGAGCGAGACGCCGTGAACGCGAAGCACGACGAGGAGTGTGCGTGATGAAGATGGGCGTGCGACTCGGCATCCTCGCGCTGGTGGCGCTGGCCGCCCTGCTCGTGCTGCGCTGGGGGCGCGGCGAGGAGACGTCCGCGGTGGCGGAGGCGCCGGTGGTCGCCGTCGCCCTGCCGCGGCTCGTGGACCTGGGCTCGACCACCTGCATCCCGTGCAAGCGCATGGCGCCCATCCTGGCGGAGCTCGCCGAGGAGCAGTCGGGCCGGCTCGAGGTGGAGGTCATCGACGTCCGCGAACAGCCGGAGGCCGCGGCGCGGCACGACATCCGCCTGATCCCGACCCAGATCTTCTTCGCCGCGGACGGCCGCGAGCTCTGGCGCCACGAGGGCTTCATCCCCAAGGCGGACATCCTCGCGAAGTGGGCCGAGCTGGGCGTGACGCTGGCCCCGGTCGAGGCGAGCGCGCCGTGACCGAGCTTTTCGGCAACCTGAGCGCCGCCGTTCAGGGCGCCTGGCCGCTGGCCCTCGGCGCCGCCTTCCTGTGGGGCGTGCTGAGCATCGTACTCAGTCCCTGCCACCTGGCGAGCATCCCGCTGATCGTGGCCTTCATCGGCGGAGAGGGCGGCACCAGCACGCGACGCGCGGCGGTCCTGGCGAGCCTCTTCAGCCTGGGCATCCTGGTCACCATCGCGGCGCTGGGTTTCGCCACCGCGGCCGCGGGCCGGATGCTGGGGGACGTGGGCGGCGCCGCCGGCCTGCTGGTGGCGCTGGTCTTCCTGCTGGTGGGCCTCCATCTGCTCGGCGTGATTCCCCTGCCCGCGGGACCGGCGCGCGTCGGCCGCGTCGGCCGCGGCCCGCTGGGCGCGCTGCTGCTGGGGCTCCTCTTCGGCATCGCGCTCGGCCCTTGCACCTTCGCCTACCTGGCGCCCATGCTGGCGGTCACGCTGGGCGCGGGGGCCGTCAGCCTGCTCTTCGGGACGCTGCTGCTCCTCAGCTACGGCGTCGGGCACACGGCGGTGATCGCCCTGGCCGGCACCTTCACGCAGGTCGTGCAGCGCGCGCTCGACTGGAACGAGCGCTCGGCGGCGCTGACCGTGGTCAGGAGGATCTGTGGCGCACTCATCCTGCTGGCGGGGCTCTGGCTGCTCCGGCTGGCCACCTGAGCGCGATGGAGCTGCCCATGCCTAGGCCCGCGGTGCTGTTTCTGTGCACGGGCAACGCCTGCCGCAGCCAGATGGCTGAAGGTTGGGCGCGCGCGCTGCACGGCGACCGCCTCGACGTAGCCTCCGCGGGCACGGCGCCCGGGCGCCTGGATCCGCGGGCCGTCGCCGCGATGGCCGAGGCCGGCGTGGACATCGCCGGGCAGCGGAGCAAGGGGCTGGACGCGTTCGCCGGCCGGCGCTTCGATCTGGTGATCACCGTTTGCGATCACGCGCGCGAGCGTTGCCCGGTGCTGCCGGGGGCGCGTCACCTGCACGCGGGCTTTCCCGATCCGCCGGCGCTCGCGGCCGGCGCGTCCTCCGAGGAGGAGGCGCTGGAGCACTACCGCGCGGTGCGCGACGCGATCCGCGCCTTTGTCGCCGGCCTGCCCGACCACCTCGACACGGGGGAATCCCGATGACCACGTCTGCCTGCGTGACGAAAACCCCGAGCCCCCTCGGCGCGTTCGAGCGCTGGCTCACGCTCTGGGTGCTGCTCTGCATCGGCGCGGGCATCGCGCTGGGCCGGGTGGCGCCAGGGCTGGCCGGCTGGCTGGACGGCCTGTCGCTGGCGGTCGACGGCGCGCCGGTGGTGAGCCTGCCGATCGCCGTCTGCCTCTTCTTCATGATGTTCCCCATCATGGTGAAGATCGACTTCGCCGAGGTGCTGCGGGCCGGCCGCAGCGTGAAGCCGGTGACGCTCACGCTCGTCGTCAACTGGCTGATCAAGCCCTTCACCATGCTCGCCCTGGCGAGCTTCTTCCTCGGCGTCGTGTTTCGCGGCTTCATCGGCGTGGACGCCGTGGACCTGGTGAAGCTCCCCTTCGGTCTCGACCTGCCAGTGGGGTCGAGCTACGGCGCGGGCACGGTGGTGCTGGTGGACGGCCTGAAGCAGCTCGCCGTGCCGCTCTGGCGGAGCTACCTGGCGGGTTGCATCCTGCTCGGCGTGGCGCCCTGCACGGCCATGGTCCTGGTCTGGGGCGCGCTCGCCCGCGGCAACGACGGCCACACGCTCGTCATGGTCGCGATCAACTCGCTCGTGATGCTCCTGCTCTACGGCCCGCTGGGCGGCCTGCTGCTGGGGGTCGGGCGACTGCCTGTGCCCTGGCAGGCCCTGCTGCTCTCCATCGCCGTCTACGTGGCCCTGCCGCTCGTCGCGGGCTACCTCACACGGCGCTGGCTGGTGGCGGCGCGCGGGGAGGCGTGGTTCGCCGCGCGCTTCCTGCACCGCCTCACGCCGGTCACCGTGACCGCGCTGCTCGTCACCCTGGTGCTGCTCTTCGCGCTCAAGGGCGAGACGATCCTCGCGGCCCCGCTGAACATCCTCTGGATCGCCGTGCCGCTCTTTCTTCAGACACTCTTCATCTTCGGCCTGACGTTCCTGCTGGCCCGCCGGCTGCGGCTGGACTATCGTGACGCGGCGCCGAGCGCGCTCATCGGCGCGTCGAACCACTTCGAGGTGGCGATCGCCACGGCGACGCTGCTCTTCGGCCTCGGCTCGGGGGCGGCGCTGGCCACCGTGGTGGGCGTGCTCATCGAGGTGCCGGTGATGCTGCTGCTGGTGCGGCTCTGCCTGCGGAGCCGTCCGCGATTCGCCACGCCTGTGTCCTGACCGCGCGCGGTCGGAGGTGTCCATGGTCCGTCGCCACCTGCTTGCTCTCGCCCTTCTGGCACTGCCCGCCGTGGCCTGCGCGTCCGGCCGGCGCAACGTCGTGCTATTCATCGGCGACGGGATGGGCTTCCGCGCCGTGGAGCTGGCGAGCCTCTGGGCCACGGGCCGGCCCGACGCCGCGCCCTTCGCCGACTGGCCGCTGCGCATGGCCATGAGCACGCCGCCGGCGGGCGCCCCGGCCTACGATCCCGCGAGCAGCTGGCAGGACTTCGACGCCGTCCGTCACAAGGTCACCGATTCGGCCGCCGCGGCCACGGCGCTCGCCAGCGGCGTGAAGACGTCGAACGGCGTCCTCGGCCTCGATCCCGCCGGCGCGCGGCTCGAGCTCCTGCCGGAGTGGCTGGACCGCCGCGGCGTGGTGAGCGGGGTCGTCACCAGCGTGCAGTTCGCGCACGCCACGCCGGCCGGCTTCGCCGCGCACGTGGAGAAGCGCAGCCGGTACGAGGAGATCGCGCGGCAGATGCTGCTCGACTCGCCGCTGCGCGTGATCGCCGGCTGCGGGCACCCGGGCTACGGGCCCAGCGGCGAGGCGCTCGAGACGCCGCGCACCTTCAAGTACGTGGGGGGGGAGGCGCTGTGGGTCGGGCTCCTCGCCGGCGAAACCGCGTTCGATCTCGACGGCGACGGCGCCGCCGACCGCTGGCTGCCTGACCTCGACGGCGACGGCGTCCCGGATCCCTGGCGCTTCCCGCAGACGACCCCGGAGATCGCCACGGCGATCGCGCACGAGACGAACGCGCGGCTGCTCATCGTGCCCCGCGTGGCCGACACGCTGCAGGAGGAGCGCGCGGGCCAGCGCCACACCGACCCTGGCGCCGTCCCGCTCACGCCCGATCTGCCCACGCTGGCGGGCATGGCCATCGCCGCGCTCGAGGTGCTGGAGCCGCACGACGGCGGCTTCTTCCTCATGGTGGAGGGCGGGGCCATCGACTGGGCGGCGCACGAGAACGACGCCGGCCGCCTGGTGGAGGAGCAGCTCGCGTTCGAGCAGGCGGTGCGCGCGGTGGAGCTATGGCTGGACCGTCGCGGCGTCACGGAAGAGACGCTGCTGATCGTCACCGCCGATCACGAGACCGGCTACCTCAGCGCGCCGGGGGAGAGCGCCGAGGAGCGCTGGCGGCCGCTGGAGAGTCGCGGGGCGGGTGCGCTGCCTCCGCTGCGCTGGAACAGCGACGACCACCAGCGCTCGCTGGTTCCGTTCTTCGCCACCGGTCCCGGCGCCGAGACCCTGCGCGAAAAAGCCCGCGGCGTGGATCCTCGCCGCGGGCCCTATCTCGACAACACGGATCTGGCCCCCGCGCTGCGCGCGCTCTGGGCCTCGCCGCGCTAGCCCTGCTTCTGCTCGGCAACGAGCTTCTCGAAGCGCGCGAGCTGCTTCTGCAGGTACTCGTTGTCCGGCACGAGCTGCAGCGCGCCCTGGATGAGCTCCAGCGCCTCGCCGCAGTCGCCGCGCGCGTTGCAGATCTCCGCGAGCGTGTCCATCACGTTGGCCCTGGCGCTGGGATCGTCGGCGAGGGCGACGCCCTTGCGCGCGTGCTCCTCGGCCTTGTCCAGCGCCACGCCGTTCTCGAAGCACCACCAGGCGAGGCCGTTGAGCGCGTTGGCGTCCTCCTGCCAGCCGGGCTCCAGGCTCTTCACCTTCCAGCCGTAGGCGGCTTTGCTGTCCTTGTCGACGAGCACGGCGTAGTTCGCGCGCAGGCCCGCCTCCAGGCGGCGGTCCTCGTCGGTGGCGGGCATGGACAGGCGCTGCACGCCCAGCTCCAGCGCGGTCAGGTAGGGCTGGCGATCGCCGTCCTGGGTGCCGCGGTCGATGAGCGCCACGGTCTCGGCCACCTGCCGGGCGCTGGCGCGCTCGTCCTTGAGGACGGCCATGGCCTGGTCGCGGACCTGCTCGCGCGAGTAGAGACCGTCGCGCGCGCCGCGGGCGTAGGCCTCGAGCATGTCGGCGCCGAGGAAGCGCGTGGCGTCGAGGCTCTCGGCCCGGTGGTACCAGGCGAGGGCCTCGCCGGAGAGCCCCGCGTCACGCTGCAGGTCGCCGATCTTCACGGCGTCGGCCGCGTTGGGCTCGCCGCGGAAGCGCTTCTTCCGCTCGCTCAGCGTGAGGGGAGCGGTGGTCGCCTCCTCGAGCGTGGCGAGGAAGGGGGCCGTGTCGCCGTAGCCCAGCCAGCGGTCCATGACTTCACCGTCGGCGCTCACGAGGACGAAGCTGGGGTAGGCGTTGACGCCGTAGCGGCGGGCGATGCCGATGCCCTCGCCGTGCTCGGCGTCGGGGGCGTAGAGGATGACGTGCTCGGCGATGGACTCCTGGAAGCCGTCGCTATCCTTCACCGCACGGGCGAAGGCCTGGCACGCGCCTCACCAGGAGGTGCCGATGTCCAGGAGGATGGGACGACCGGTCTCGCCGGCCAGTCGGGCGGCCTCGGCCATGGAGTCGACGTCGGACGCCCGAACGGCGCCGGCGAGGGCGGCGAGTGAAAGCAGCGCGACGAGCGCCGCCGGTCGCAGTCGGCGAAGTGCGAAGCGCATCGGGGCTCCTTTGCGTCAGGGGATCCGCACGGGCCACGATGGGCCGTCCGGAGCGATTCAACTCCTCGAAATTATTCACAAAGTCCGGGAAAGTGCAAGGACTCCGCCTTGCATGACGTCCCGCGCGGCCACAAGTTTCGCCTGTCCCCGCCTGCCAGGCCTCGACGTCGCCGCCGCCACGGCGGCAGCTTGCCAAGGAGGCCGGCATGGTCATCACGCTCCAGGCTCGGATCCAGTCCCAGCACCGCCGACGGGTGGCGGCGACCGCCCTCGCGGGCAGCGCGTTGCTGCTCCTCGCCGCGCTGCTGTCGCCGCCCTGGCGGCCGGCGCCCTACGTCCCGGACTACGACGAGGCCGTCCCCGAGCTCGTCACGATCCCCGACGAGATCCCGCCGCTGCCGGCCCTGCTGCCGGAGCCCGTGCGGCCGGCCTTCCTGCCGCAATTCACCCTGGTGGCCGAGGACGAGACCGGCGACGACCCAGACGCGCTCTTCCCCGGCGTCGAGGATGGCCTGCCGATGCCGCCGATCGCCATCCACGCCGGCAAGTTCGCCGCCGCGCGGGAGACGCCGCCGACGCCCATCCTGCGGGTGGATCCCGCCTATCCCGAGCTGCTGCGCGAGGCGGGGCTCGAGGGGACGGTATGGCTGTCGGTGGTGGTGGGGGAGACGGGTGACGTGGTCGCCGTCCGCGCGCTGAACCCCGACGCGCCCGCGGCCCTGGTGGAGGCCGCCGTGGCCGCCGCCTGGCGCTGGCGCTTCAGGCCGGCGCGGCAGGGCGTGAAGCCCGTCCGCGCGGTCACGACGCTGGGGTTCACGTTTCGGATTCGCTAGGGCGCGGTGGGCAGGCTGTCGGTCATGTCCTCGAGGGACTCCTCCTCGCCGAGCTCCTTCTCGAGCACGGTGATGAGGACGTCCGCCCCGTTCCTGGACTTGCTGGGGTCGAGGTAGTCGCGGATGGCCGCCTCGAGCGCGTTGATGCGGCTGTTGAGATCGTCGATGATGCTCTCCTGCATGGTGAGCGCGCTCTGCAGGGCGTTCGTCTCGGCGCGGAGCTTGCCGATCAGGCGCTCCTGCTGGTCCAGGCCCGTCAGGACGGCGTCGATCTCGGTCTTGTGCTTCGCCAGACCCATTTCGCTGGCCGCCTTGAGCTGCTGCTTGGCCAGATCGAGCCGATGGTTCATGGCGCACTCCCGTGCCGGTGTTCGAGCGATCTGCACGGCTTTGCAGTCCGCGTCCACTGTGGCGGGCATTTTCCACGATGCCGTGCCCGCTGGCTCCGCCCGCCCTTCCCCGTGGGTCCCGAAGCTGTCCACGAAGGGGGGCGGATGCCGCGCCCAGGGGGGCGCAGGCTCGCCCCTGCAAGTCCCGCACCCTCCCGGCGCCCTTCCGAATTCTGCTGGACGCGCGGCGAGGAAGGCGCGAAACTTCCCCACCCCTCGGCGCGGCGGTCGCTCGACCCCACCCCTGCCCGCGCCACGGTTCACGAGTCCCCGCCATCCCCGATGACGGGATCCGTAGACCGGAAAAACGGCGTCAAACTTGCATTTGCGGGCTGGCCGTCTGGCCGAAACCGTCCGCCATCGGACGCGAAACCGCTCTATGAGGAACTGCCCGAAGGGAGTCCCGGCGCGTGCCGATTCTCGCCTCCTCCGACCGACGCTTCCGCCGCGGCATGCAGGCGCTCGGCCTCGTTTCCACCGCGGCCCTGCTCTGGCTCGTCTGGCGTGGGTCCAGCTACTACCTGACGCCCTACCAGGAGCGTCCCTTCCACCCGGACTACGGCCTGTGGCGGCCGGCGGGCGGACTGGGCCACGGCCTGGGGATCGTCGGCTCCCTGATGATGCTCGTCCTGCTCACCTACAGCCTGCGCAAGCGCTGGAAGCGGCTGCGGAGCGCGGGGCACATCTCCCGCTGGCTGAGCGTGCACATCTACCTGGGCATCTTCGGGCCGCTGCTGGTGGTGCTGCACAGCGCCTTCAAGGTGAACGGGCTGGTGTCGATCAGCTTCTGGTCGATGGTGGCCGTGGCGGGCAGCGGCGTGCTCGGCCGCTACCTCTACCTGCAGATCCCGCGGAACCTGCAGGGCGACGCGATGGACATGAAGGCGCTCGAGGCGGAGGACGCCCGTCTGGCCGAGGCGCTGTCGCGCGACTACGGCCTGGACGCCGACACGGTGGCCGGCCTGCGCGCGCTCGGTGGCTCGTCGCAGGGCCGTTCGCTGATGGCCGCGCTCGCGCAGTCGCTCGTCAGCGACCTCACGCTCTCCCTGCGCATCCGGGGCTACCTGCGCCGCCGCGGCGTGCTGGCCGCGTTGCCGCGGGTGCGTCGGCGGCAGCTCAGCCTGCTCGCGCGCCGCAAGGCGCTGCTCGAGCGGCGGCGCATCCTGCTGGAGCGCCTCGCGCGCATCTTTCACTACTGGCACGTCATCCACAAGCCCTTCGCGGTGGTGATGCTCATCATCATGGTGGTGCACGTGGGCGTGACCGTGCTCCTGGGGTACCGGTGGATCTTCTGAGACGCGGCGGACGTCTGCTGACCGCGCTCCTCGTCCTGGCGACGGCGGCGCCGGCGGCCCGGGCCCAGCTCTCGCCGGGGCCCCTGGCCACGCCGCACGCGAACCTGGAGGGGATGAAGAACTGCACCCAGTGCCACGCGCTGGGCAAGGGCGTCGAGGCGGACAAGTGCCTCGCCTGCCACACGCTGCTCGCGGAGCGCATCACCGCCGGCAAGGGGCTGCACGCAGGCGCCGACCACGCCAACTGCGTGAGCTGCCACTCGGAGCACCACGGCGCGGACTACGCGCTCGTCCACTGGGAGGGCGGCGAGGCGAACTTCGACCACGCCGCCGCGGGCTTCACGCTCGAAGGCGCACATGCCGCGCTCAAGTGCCGGCAGTGTCATCGCGAGGACAAGATCGCGAATCCCGCGCGCCTGACCGCCGCGCACAAGGACCTCGACCGGAGCTTCCTCGGCCTCGGCACGGCCTGCCTCGACTGCCACGCCGACCCGCATCGCGGCACGCTGGGCGACGCCTGCCTCAAGTGCCACGGGCAGAGCGCGTGGCGGCCGGCCGCCGGCTTCGACCACGCCGGGACGCAGTTCCCCCTGCGCGGCAAGCACGCCGACGTCACCTGCGACAAGTGCCACCCGCGCAGCGGCGCCGCCGAGACCGGCGACCTGCGCATCGCCTTCAAGGGCGTCGCCTTCGCGGACTGCAAGGACTGCCACAAGGATCCTCACGCCGGCCGCTTCACGGCGACCTGCGCGAGCTGCCACCAGGAGACGGACTGGAAGGCCATCCGCGGGAAGCAGTTCGACCACGACCTCACGCGCTATCCGCTGCGCGGCAAGCACGCCGCGGTGGACTGCAAGGGCTGCCACCAGCCCGGCGCGCCGCACCGTCCGCTGGCGCACGACCTCTGCCTCGACTGCCACCAGGACAAGCACCTCGGCCAGTTCACGGTGACCGGGAAGGTGCAGGACTGCGCGCGCTGCCACAGCGTGGCGGGCTACTCGCCCAGCAGCTTCACCGTGGCGCAGCACGCGGAGAGCAGCTACCCGCTGGCCGGCGCGCATCTGGCGGTGCCCTGCCGCGACTGCCACCTGCCCACGGAGGCCCAGCCGGCCGGACGCTTCCGCTACGGCAGCACGAGCTGCACCCAGTGCCACGCCGATCCCCACGGCAAGAGCCTGGCGCTCGAGGGCGCCGACCGCCGTTGCGAACGCTGCCACACGCCGGAGAGCTGGCGCCGCGTGAACTACGATCACGCGGCCACCGGCTTCGCGCTCGCCGATCGCCACGCCGAGGCGGCCTGCACCGCCTGCCACGTGGCCATCCCCGGCGCCAAGCCGGGACAGCTCCGCTTCTCGGACCTGCGCAAGGACTGCGCGAGCTGCCACGAGGACATCCATCGCGGGCAGTTCCTGCGCGAGGGCGAGGCCATCGTCGACTGCGCGCGTTGCCATGACAGCCGGGACTGGATGGCCGCGCGCTTCGATCACACGAAGGACGCGCGCTTCGTCCTCGACGGCGCCCACGCGCCGCTGGCCTGCACGGCCTGCCATCTGCCCATCGACATCCCCGCGCCGGGCGAGGCCGTCACGCTCCGCTACCGGCCGCTGCCCACGGATTGCAAGTCCTGCCATCCGACGCTCGTCACCGCTCCGCAAGGAGATACCCCGTGACCACGAGACGCCCCTTCCGCATCCGCAGACGCGCAGTGCTCGCGGTCGTGCCGCTGCTCCTGACGCCGGTCCTGCTGGTGGCGCTGCTCGGCGCCGGCGAGCAGCCCAAGGTGGCCAGCCCGCACGGGCCGCTCAAGGCCGACTGCGCCCAGTGTCACGGGACGGAGAACTGGAACTACGTCGCCGGGCGCGGCTTCGACCACAAGACCACGGGCTACGCCCTCGAGGGGGCGCACGCGGCTGCCAACTGCGACGGCTGCCACGGCGACCTGCGCTTCGGGCGCGTGGCGTCGTCCTGCGCGGACTGCCACACCGACGTCCACGCCGGCGAGCTGGGCTTCGACTGCGCGGCCTGCCACACGCCGCACGACTGGGAGCCCGATGACGGTCCCCTGGCCCTCCATGCCGCCCGCGGCTTCCCGCTGGTGGGCGTCCACGCGCGTGTGGACTGCGAGGCCTGTCACCGCGGGGCCCAGGGCGAGTCCTTCGCGGGCACGCCCAGCGACTGCTTCGCCTGCCACGCCGCCGACTACCAGTCGACGACGAATCCCGACCACGAGCAGGCGGGCATGTCCACCGACTGCCTGAACTGCCACTCCTCGGTGGCGCCGGGCTGGGGCGACAGCAACTTCGACCACAACGCCTTCTTCGCGCTCAACGGCGCGCACGCCGCGCTGGACTGCGCGGCCTGCCACAAGGGGAGCTTCGGCGGCGAGCCCACCACCTGCGTCGGCTGCCATCAGAGCGACTACGACGGCACCACGGACCCGAATCACGCGGCCGCCGGCTTCGACACCGAGTGCATGCTCTGCCACAACACCAAGGCCTGGGAGCCCGCGACCTTCGACCACAACGCCACGGACTTCCCGCTGACCGGCGCGCACGCCACGACCAGCTGCCTCGAGTGTCACGGGTCCGGCTACGCCGGCACGCCGACCAGCTGTTACGCCTGCCACCAGTCGGACTTCGAGAACACCAACGATCCCGACCACGTGGCCAGCGGCTTCGACACGTCCTGCGAACTCTGCCACAGCACGACCGCCTGGGAGCCGGCGACCTTCGACCACGCGGCCACGGACTTCCCGCTGACCGGCGCGCACGCCACGACCAGCTGCCTCGAGTGCCACGGCTCCGGCTACGCCGGCACGCCGACCAGCTGCTACGCCTGTCACCAGTCGGACTTCGAGAACACCAACGATCCCGACCACGTGGCGAGTGGCTTCGAGACCACCTGCGAGGTCTGTCACAGCACGACCGCCTGGGAGCCGGCGACCTTCGATCACGCGGCCACGGACTTCCCGCTCACCGGCGCGCACACGAGCACGAGCTGCACGCAGTGCCACAGCGGCGGCTACACCGGCACGCCCACCGACTGCTACGCCTGCCACCAGTCGGACTACGATGCGACGAACGACCCGGATCACCAGGCGGCCGGCTTCAACACGCAGTGCGAGGCCTGTCACAGCACGTCGCGCTGGTCGCCGTCCACCTGGGATCACGACACGCTCTTCCCGATCTACACGGGCAAGCACAGCGGCAAGTGGGACAGCTGCGCGGACTGCCACGTGCAGCAGAGCGACTACGGGGTGTTCGAGTGCATCTTCTGCCACGAGCACAACCGGAACGACACCGACAGCCATCACCCGCTGAACGACATCCCCGACTACGTCTACGAGAGCGCGGCCTGCTTCGACTGCCATCCGCGGGGGAGAGCCAACTGATGGCAAGACTCCACCGATTCGGACTGGGCGTCCTGCTGCTCGCCGCGAGCGCCGCCCTCGCGGCGGCGGCGCCGCCTTCGGCGGCCGTGCGCTACCTCTCGGCGGATCAGGTCTACCTGGACGCGGGCAGTGCCGCAGGTTTCGCCGAGGGGGACACGCTCAAGGTCCTGCGCAAGGGACAGGTCAGCGCCACGCTGCTCGTCCTGCACGCGGCCGAGCACTCGGCGTCGTGCAGGCTGCTCACGGGCAAGGCGCCGGTGCTGGGCGATCGCGTGCAGGGCGTCGCGCGCGGGGAGACCGCGGCGCCGCCCCCGGTGGCGCCCGCGGCGCGCCGCGAACGGACCGTGCCCGAGCCGCGGCGTCGCGGCGCGGCCCAGGGGCTTGCGGCGCGGCTGGGCGGGAGCGTCAAGCTGAGCTGGGACGGCTACCGCGACGACGGCGCCGCCAGCCGCGACTACGACCGCGCCAGCCTCGCGCTCGGCCTGCGCGGCGAGCATCTCGCGGGGCGCGATCTGCGCCTCGACCTGCGCCTGCGCCAGCGCTGGATCGCGCGCGACGGCGCCAGCGCCGCGGATGAGCGCCGCCTGCGCCTCTACGTCGCCGCGGTCGAGCTGGGGGCGAACACGGGGCGCGTGCACCTGGCCCTGGGACGTCTCGGCGCCGGCCGCATGGCCGAGTCGGGCGCCCTGGACGGCGGCCTGCTGGGCCTCCGCTTCCGCGACGTGGAACTCGGCGGCTACGCCGGCTCGATGCCCGACTGGGCGGATCCGTCGCTGGCGACGCACGGTCTGCGCGGGGGCGTCTACCTGCGTCAGACCCTGGAGGCCGCGCGCTGGTCGCTGGAGGGCGTGAGCGAGCGCATGGACGGCGAGATCAGCCGCGAGTACCTGCTCAGCAGCGGGACGTGGCGGGGCGGGGACATCACCCTGCGCCAGCGGACCGAGCTGGACGTGAACCGCGGCTGGCGCGCCGAGCGCGCGGGGGGCCAGAGTCTCGCCCTCAGCAGCCTTCGCCTCAGCGGCGACTGGCGGCCGAGCGGCGAGTTCAGCGCCGGCCTTCGCTTCGACACCCGGGAGACGCCCCTCGACGCCGAGCTGCGCAGCCTGCCGGACAGCCTCTTCGAGGCCGCGCGCAGCAGCGGCACGAGCGCGTCGGCGCGCTGGCGTCCCGACCGGCAGGCCACGCTGAGCGGACGGGCGGGCTGGCGCGGCCGCGAGGGCCAGGACCGCGGCACGCTGTCCTACGGCGCGGACGTCCTGCTGCGGCCGGCCTTCGCCCCCTCCCTGCGCGGCGGCCTGCACCTGTCGGGCTTCGACGGCCCCGCCGCGGCCGGGCTCAGCCCCAGCGCCGATCTCTACCGCGACTTCCCCGCCGGCCACAGCCTCGGCCTCGCGACCGGCGCCTATCTCTACACGCCGCAGGACCTGGAACGGCGCAGCAACCGCTGGGTACGCGTGGACGGCCGCCTGGCCCTGCCCGCGCGCAGCTGGCTCGCGCTGGAGCTGGAGAACGACTCCGGCGACGACATCCGCGGCCTGCGCTTCTTCGCCGAACTGGGTCGGCGCTTCTAGACGGAGGGACGGTGGAGTCGCTTCTCATCTGGGCCGTCGCGGCGGTGGTGATCCTCGCCATCTTCGTGCCTTACTTCCGCAGCTTCCAGAAGCGCGAGCGCGAGATGGCCGCGCGCCGCGCCGAGGCCGTCTCCCTGGGCGCCGACCGCGCCATCGCCCAGCATCCCCAGGTGGACGAGACGCGCTGCATCGGCTGCGGCGCCTGCGTCGACGCCTGCCCCGAGGGCGAGGTGCTCGGGCTGGTGGGTGGACGTGCGGTGATCATCAACGGGCTGAAGTGCGTGGGGCACGCGCTCTGCGCGGCGGCCTGCCCGGTGGGGGCGCTGGCCGTGGGGCTCGGCGACATCGGCGCGCGCGACGACATCCCCCAGCAGGACGAGCACCTGCAGACCAACCTGCCCGGCGTCTACGTGGCCGGCGAGCTGAGCGGCTACGCGCTGATCCGTAACGCGGTGGCGCAGGGCGTGAAGGCGGTGGAGCACATCGCGAATCAGCCGCGGTCGGAGAACGGGCTGCTGGATCTGGTGATCGTCGGCGCGGGGCCGGCGGGGCTGAGCGCCGCGCTGGCCGCCAAGCAGGCCGGCCTGCGCGCCGTGGTGGTGGAGCGGGAGCAGCCGGGCGGGACGATCTTGCAGTATCCCCGCAAGAAGCTCGTCCTGACGCAGCCGGTGGAGATCCCGCTCTGGGGCGCGCTGGACCGCGCGGAGTACCGCAAGGAGGAGCTGCTGGCGATCTGGGAGGAGATCATCGAGCGCTTCGAGCCCGAGCTGAACATCGGCTGCTCCGTGGACGCCATGTCCCCATTGCCCGGCGGCGGTTACCGCGTCCACGCCGGCGAGCGGCAGTGGGACTCGCGGCACGTCCTCCTGGCGCTGGGCCGACGGGGCAGCCCGCGCAAGCTGGGCGTGCCGGGCGAGGTCGCCGAGAAGGTGCTCTACAAGCTCCTCGACGCGCGCTCGTTCAAAGGCGAGCGCGTGCTGGTGGTGGGGGGCGGCGACAGCGCGGTGGAGGCGGCGATGGGTCTGGCGCACCAGTCCGGCACCCACGTGACCCTGTCCTACCGCAAGGAGCGGCTCTTCCGCATCAAGCGCCGCAACGACGAGCGCTTCCAGCCCCTGGTCCAGGAGGGCCGCGTGCGCACGCTCTTCAACTCCGAGGTGCTGGCGATCGAGCCGGACGCCGTCACGCTGGCGGTGGACGGGCGCGAGGAGCGGATCCCCAACGACCGCGTCTTCGTCTTCGCCGGCGGCGTGCCGCCCTTCGAGATGCTGAAGGCGATGGGCCTGCGCTTCGGCGCCTAGTCGCGCTCCCGCGGACTGCCGGGCGTGCGCACCCACTCGGCCCAGGAGCCGTCGTAGAGGGCGGGGGTCCCCCGTCCCAGGCGCGCCAGCGCGAAGATCACGACACAGGCCGTGACGCCCGACCCGCAGTAGACGCCACCCGGCGCCGCGGGCAGCGCGGCCGCGTCCACGCGACGGCGGAGTTCGTCGTCTGGGAGGAGGCGGCCGTGGGCGTCCAGCAGCTCCGCGTAGGGCAGGTTCACGCTGCCGGGGATGCGCCCAGGCTCGCCCCAGGGCTCGGGCCCGGCGCCGGCGTGGCGCTCGGGCGAGCGGGCGTCGACGAGGGGCGTGCCGCCTGCGAGCCCGGCGAGGACGGCCGCGCGGTCGAGCACCGGCAGCCGGCCGGGCGTGGCCGGCCGGTCGACCGCGGCCGGTGCGGCGCGGCCCGTCTCCACCGGCAGACGGGCGGCGCGCCAGGCGGGCAGGCCGCCGTCCAGCAGGGAGACGCGCCGCTGGCCGAAGTGGAGAAAGGTCCACCAGGCGCGCGACGCGGCCGAGGCCACGCCGCTCTGGTCGTAGACGACCACGTGGTCCTCGGGCCCGATCCCCAGCGCGCCGACGCCCGCCGCGAAGGTCTCCGCGTCGGGCAGCATGTGGGGGACGTCACCCGAGGGCGTGGCGACGCGGTCGATGTCGAAGAACACGGCGCCCGGCAGGCGGGCCTCCGCGTGCGAGGCCCGGGGGTCGAGGCCCTGGGCGGGGGCGATCCAGGTCGCGTCGACCAGGCGGAGCCCCGGACGCCCCAGCTCGGCGGCAAGCGCTTCTGGGGCAATCAGTTCGGCATCTTCCTTGCGCATGCTGCGAGGGATCGCACGGCGCCGGGCGGCGGGTCAAGTGGCATTCCTGCAATCAAGACATTGACGTGCAAAAATACTGAAATTCCCCTTGCATGATTCAAGACCTCGTCCTAGGGTAGCCCCGCCCCTGGGAGGCCTGCGAGGCGCCGATGGCGACCGCGGCGGCGAACCCGGGGGCGAGCGGACCCGGCAGGGTCTAAACCGACGCAATCTCGAGGGAGGATCAGCGATGAAGAAAGTCGTGCTGCTCGCCGCCGTGCTGGCCGCGATGTGTCTGGCCACCGCGGCCCAGGCCGAGAGCTCTCTCGTGGGCCTGGTGCAGACCTGGTGGTCCTACACGGCCTACACGCATCCCGACAGCTCGGATCTCGACGCCACCCAGACCGGCTTCGGCGTCCGCCGCGCCCGCATGGGCTACAAGTACAAGGGCGGGGACATGACCGGCAGCTTCCTGGGCGACATGAGCGGGACCAGCTTCACGATCCTGGACGCCTACGCCGACTACAAGTTCCACGAGAAGGCCAGCCTCCGGGCCGGCCGCTTCATCGGCGTGCAGAGCCAGGCGGCGGGTCTGACTTCCTCCGCGAAGCTGGACCTCGTGGAGCGCACGATCGTGGGTCGTCGCTTCGGCTCCGGCACCGTGGGCGGCGACTACCGCACCTTCGGCGCCCAGCTGACCGTGGTCCCCAACGAGATGTTCACGGTCCAGTTGCTCGCCCACAACGGCAATGGCAGCTGGAGCATGGACTACGTGCCGTCCAACAACAGCCACGGCGATCCCTACCACACCACGATGGTCGATACCGTCGCGGTGCTGACCCCGACGATGGCGGACACCGGCGCGCTGCCGCAGCTGGACTTCGGCATCCAGGCCAAGCCCATGGAGGGCCTCGACCTCGGCTTCACCTACGGCGTGCCCAACGAGAAGCGGAACACCACCGGCTCGATGTCGGCCTTCGCCTACTACACGGCCGAGGAGTACTACTTCAAGTTCGACTTCGCCCAGCTCATGCACAATCCGGTCTGGGACGACGACGACCAGGACTTCACGAGCATGGGCTACGCGGTCACGGGCGGCTACAGCGCCAACGAGAACACCGAGCTGGTGGCCCGCTACGAGTCCTGGGACAACAACACGGACAAGGGCACCGACGACGGCGACTTCCTGACCAAGAACCTGAGCTTCGGCGTGAACTACTACGTGAACCCCGAGGCCAAGTACGATCAGGTCTTCAAGGCCGCCTTCACGCTGCGCATGGATGACACGCCCGACGGCGTGGACATCCCGGATCCGTACCTCTTCCAGCTCATGTGGCAGATCTACGTGCACTAGTCGGCGCGGGATCACGAGCACCCGAGCGCGATGGGACGGGGAGGGCAGCAGCCCTCCCCGTTTTCTTGGGGGTCAGCGGCGCGCGTCGGGGCTCGTGAAGTGCAGGGGTTCGCTGGGCCGCAGCTCGGCGCCGGCGCTGTCCACGGGCACGACGCGCCAGAAGCCGGCGTCCACGGCGGCCGCGTCCGCCGGCAGGATCAGCAGCGTGTCGCGCGCGACGGCGTCGTAGCGCAGCGTGGCCTCGCGGTCGTAGAGCTCGAAGCGGTACTGCGCGGCCGACGGCTCGCGCTGCCAGCGGAACTGCCGCGGCGCCGCCACCAGCTCGCCCTGGGGCTCCAGTCCACGCAGCGTCCCCGGCAGGCTGCGAAAGCGCGGCGGCTCCGGCGGTGCGCTCAGCTGCTGCTGCCAGCGCGGTCCCAGCCAGAGCAGCGCGATGGCCGCGGCCAGCGGCAGCACCACCGTGAACAGGCGGCGCAGCGCGGCGCGCGGCGCCGCGCCCCGCGCCCGCTCGAGCGCGTCCTGGATGCCGAGCTGCGCGTAGAGCTCCTCGCTGGCCTCGGGGTCGGCGAGGATTGTCGCCTCCAGCGCCGCGCGTTCGTCGGGGGGCAGGTTTCCGTCGCGATAGGCTGCCAGACGCGCCTCGCGCGTCTCGTCGCGTCCTTGCGTCATGGGCGCACTCCTCGGTCGAGCAGGATGGTCTTCAGCCGCGCACGGCAGCGGTAGAGCCGCCGGTAGAGCACGGCCGCGTCGAGCCCTTCGCGGTCGGCCAGCGCCGCGGGGGCGTCCCCGGCGAGTACGCGCCGCAGGTAGCGCGCGCAGTCGGCCGATTCGCGGGCCAGCGCGCCCAGGGCGGCCTCGAGATGCCGCCGCAGCTCGCTGGCCTCCAGGGCCTCGAGGGGATCGGCGCCGGACTCGCGCTGCTCGCGCGCGCTGGCCGCGGCGCCGTCGAGGGGCTCGTGGCGGCGGTGGCGTCGCCATTGGTAGTGATTGCCGATGCAGTTGCGCAGCACCTGGAAGCACCACGCGAGGGAGGGGAGTTCGGGCGCGCTCTGCTCCGCGGGCCCGAGTCCCTTCTGATAGACGATGCGCAGCGCCTCCTGCACCGTGTCCTCCACTGCGTCGGGAGCCAGACGTCGTCCGGCGATCTCCACGAAGCGCTGGCGCAACAGCTCGAGCCAGCGCTCGCGTTCCTCACGCGACGGACTCATTTGCCCAGCGCTCCCGATCTCCCGCCCGGATTCCGTCGGCGATCCGCGCGCGCGGCGAGCCACCAGCCCAGCAGCGCGACGAGGGGCAGCAGGACGAGCCAGCGGCCCCGCCCGCCCGCGGACGCCAGGGGGTGGTGGGCCAGGGCCGGCACGGGGGCCGCTCCCACGCCGCTCAGCACGAAGGCCGCGCGATCGCGCAGCGGATAGCCCGCGTCGGCCAGCTCGCGCCGCGCGCGGCGCAGGGCGAGGTCGCGGCTGTCGCCGTCGCGCAGGGCGGCGTAGAAGCGGGCCATGAAGCGCCGGGCGGCGCCGTCTTCCACGTCCCAGAGGCTGGAGACCACGCTGCGGCTCCCGGCCACCAGGAAGGAGCGCGGCAGCCCGAAGCTGCCCTCGCCGGGCAGCACGAGGCCGAGGCTGCTGCGGCAGGCGCTCAGCGTGACGAGATCCGCGCTCAGCGGCAGGCTCTCCACCTCCCGCGCCGGCAGCAGCGCGCTGCTCGCGCCTCGGGCGAGGAGCAGGGCGGCGTCCTCGCCGTTGAGGGGATTGATGAGGGCGTGCGTCGCGAAGTGCAGCACGGCGCGTCCGGGGCCCGCGCTGCGCAGGGAGTCCGCGCTCGCGGCGGCGCCTTCGAGGAGGCGGCAGCCGTCGACGGCGATGTCCCGGATCTCGCGGCGCGCCTCGGGCAGCGCTTGGCCGCCCAGCCCGCGGCTGGGGTCGCGCAGGGCGTCGCGTTCGGCGCGCAACGCCGGCGGGTCCGCGAGGGCCAGCATGCCCGCGGGCGCCGCGCGCCGCTCAACGAGCAGGGGCAGCGCGCTGGCGCTGGGGAGGTAGCTGACGCCGAAGCGCTCGCCCAGGGGCCCGTCCGCGGTCGGCAGGGCTTCGAAAGGGAAGCCCGCCAGCGCGTCCGGCGCCACGATGGCCAGGCGCTCGACACCCGCGGGCAGCCTGGCCAGCACCGGTTCGAGCAGGCGCCGCGACAGGCGCGACAGCGGCGGCAGGCAGAGGCTGTCCGGACTGCCCGCGGCCATGAGGCCGAGGGCGGCGCGGGCGTCGGCCTCGAGGTCGAGGACGTTGCCGAGGGGCAGGTCGACCACCTCGAGGCCCGCGGGCAGCACGGCCATGACCAGCAGGGTGTCGCTGGCGAAACTGTCGTATTGGATGAGGACTGTGTCCATGGCTTTGAGCGTCGCGCGAAGTGAATCCAGCGCGACGGGCGCGTCGCCGCCCAGGCGCTCGCGCAGCAGCGGGGCGCGACCGCGCTCCAGGGCGGCCCAGGCGTCCTCGGGGTGACCGCGCCGCAGCCCGCAGCGCGCGAGGGCCGTGCAGATCTGGGCGCCGCGGCGCTGCAGCCCCGCGCGCGTGGCCGGGTCCTCCTGGGCCTCGCGGTCGACCTCGAACGCGGCGAGCGCCGTGCTCAGCAGCGACTCCGCCTCGGCCACCCGGCCCAGGGCGAGGAGGGCGCGGCCTTCGAGGCCGCGCGCGTCCGTGAGCAGCGGGGCGTGGCCCAGCGCCTCGAGCTCCGGCCGCAGCGCGCGCGCGGCCTCGAGGCAGTCCGCGGCGCGTCCCAGGTTCAGCAGCAGCTGCAGGCGCAGGTTGCGGCAGAAGACCGCGTAGTAGCGCTCGCCCCGGGACTCCAGGGTGGCGATGCCTTCGTCGAGCTGCGCCAGCGCCTCTTCGCTGCGGCCGAGCTCGTCGAGCACTTCCGCCCGCCGCACGAGGGCCAGGCCCAGCGAGGCGCCTTCGTCCTCGGCGCGCGCGTAGGCCAGGCAGGTGTCGGCCCAGGCCAGCGCCTCGGTGCGACGTCCCTGCGCGGCCATCAACTCGGCGCGTCGCAGCAGCGACGCGCCCATCCCCTTGCGGTTGTCGGCGAGACGGTCCCAGCGCTCGGCCTCGCGCGTGGCCTCCAGCGCCTCGCCGACGCGCCCGAGCTCGTTGTAGACGTTCGCGATGTTGCCCCAGGTCACCCCCAGCCCGAAGGTGTCGCCCAGTGCCTCGCGCAGCGGAAGCAGCTCGAGCCAGCTGGCCGCGGCCTCCTCGCGATGTCCGCCCGCGGCATGTCCCACGGCGATGGCGTTGAGCAGGCTGGCCTCCATCTTGGCGTGCCCGTGCCCGCGGACCATGGCCAGGCCCGCGCGCCAGGTGTTCAGCGCGTCGTCGAGGTGTCCGAAGCGGAAGGCGTCGATGCCCGCCCACTCGTAGCCGCGCCCGGCGGCGCCCACGAGTCCCGCGGCCTCGAGGCTGTCGGCCAGCGACAGCAGCGCTTCGCGATGGGGGGCCAGCGCGCTTTCGTCGCTGGGGCGCTGCGGGTAGAGGACCTTCGCGCGCTCGAGCAGCCGCGTGGAGTCGGCGGCCAGGGGGGCGGCGCCCTCCGCGCGCAGCGGCGCGGGTTCGCGGGCCAGCAGGAGCGCCGGCAGCGCGAGCGCCAGGAGGCACCGGTGGCGGAGCGTGGGGCGCATGGCGGGCTTGCCCTCGTTATGTTGTCTAGGGACAACGGGTTGTGCGCAGAATGCTAGCAGGAGACCGCGATCCTCGCCAGTTTTTTCCGCGTCGGGCTTGACCTGTATACCTGGGTATAGTAGCGTACATGCGTTGCCCGGCGGTGGTGCCGGCGCAGTGGAGGTGCTGGCCCGTGTTCACGCCCGTTCCCGCTCTCGCCCACGTCGACATGGATGCGTTCTACGCCTCCGTGGAGCAGCGGGATTTTCCGGAGCTGCGGGGCAAGCCGGTGGTGGTGGGGGCCAGCGATCCCACCCGGCGGGGCGTGGTCTCGGCGGCCAGCTACGAGGCGCGCCGCTTCGGCATCCACAGCGCCATGCCCCTGCGCACGGCCTATCGGCTCTGCCCCCAGGCCTGCTTCGTGGGTGGGCGCATGGACGTCTACGCCGCCGAGAGCAAGCGCATCATGGCCATCCTGCGCGACTACTCGCCGCGGGTGCAGCCGCTCAGTCTCGACGAGGCCTTCGTGGATCTCACGGGCACCGAGCTGATCTTCGGCCCGCCGGTGGAGACGCTGCGCCAGATCAAGGCGCGCGTCCTGCGGGAGACGGGGCTGGTCTGCTCGGCGGGGCTGGCGCCGGTGAAGTTCGTCGCCAAGATCGCCTCGGACCACGACAAGCCCGACGGCTTCACCGTGGTCACGGCGGAGGGGCTGCTGGACTTCCTGCACCCTCTGCCCGTGCAGCGGCTCTGGGGCGTGGGGCCCAAGACGCTGGCGCAGCTCGAGGCCATGGGCATCGCCACCATCGGCGATCTGGACCGCCTGGGCGAGGCCGAGCTCGAGCGGCGCTTCGGGCGCTGGGGGCTGCGCCTGGCCCGTCTGGCCCGGGGCGTCGACCCCCGCGCCGTGGAGGCGGAAGCGCCGGCCGAGCAGTCCGTGGGGCACGAGCACACCTTCGACGAGGACCAGGACGAGCTTCGGGTCCTCGAGCGCACCCTGCTGGAGCTGTCCGAGAAGGTGGCCCGCCGTCTTCGCCGCCAGGGTGTGGCCGGCCGCACGCTCACCCTGAAGCTGCGCACCGCCTCGTTTCGCACGCTGACGCGTTCGGTGACCGGCAGCGAGTACCTCGACCAGGGCCTGCTCATCTTCCAGGCCGCGCGCCGTCTGATGACGGACGTGGACCGCCGCGGGGAGAAGGTGCGCCTGCTGGGCATTTCGCTGCGCAAACTGCTGCCTCGGGACGCCGTGCCCCCCAGCCTCTTCAGCGCCGAATCCCCGGAGCGGGAGGCGCGGCTGGGTCAGGCCATGGACGCTCTCGGGGAGCGCTTCGGACGGGACTCGGTGCGCCGGGCCCGCCTGCTGGGAAGGAGTCAGCCATGATCGACGGCAGGCAGATCGACCTCTTCGCCGCCGCGGCTGTGCCCCGCGCGGATCTGGGGCTGGCCGAGGCGCTGGACAACGCGCGCCGCTCGCTGCTGAGCGTGGCGGACGACGCGACCAGCCCGCCCCCGGGGGCGGGCGCCCCCGCCCTCTTCGCCCTCTGCCCCGGCTGCCCCGTGCATCCGGAGGGCGGCCTTGTCGCCGCCGCGGAGGTCGCGACGGAGGACTGCCCCGCCGGCGCGCGCCTGGCGGCACAGCTCACGACCTTGGCCGGGGGGGAGAAGCGCCTGTGGGCCGAAAGGGAGGGTTCGGCTCACGCGGGTTCGGTGGAGCGAGAGACGCTCGCCCGCTTTTCTCCCCCGGCGACTTTCCATTCCGGTGCGGACGCGCCGCCCCGGATCGACTTCTCCTTGACGGCTCTCGGACGCCTGTGTTCGGGTGCCGTCGAGGCGGTGAGCGCCATCCTCGTGGCGCCGCCGCGCCGCCTGCTGGCGGACGGCGGACGTCGCCTGCGGCGGCGCTGGTATTTCCACAGGAGGCAGGCGATATGTCGCCAGAGGTTCTCACGGATCGCCAACGATCCGTCCTTGATTTCCTGAGGCAGTTTCTCAGGGAAAACGGCTATCCCCCTACCATCAGGGAGATTGCCGCACACTTTGACATGCGTTCACCCCGCGGGGTGCAGGACCACCTGAAGGCCCTGGAGCGCAAGGGCTACATCCGCCGCGCCAAGGAGCGCTCGCGGGGCATCGAGGTCCTGAAGCTCGGCGACGGCCGCGAAAATCCGCGGAGCAACGTCGTGCGTCTGCCCCTCATCGGGCAGGTGGCCGCGGGCGCCCCGGTCCTCTCCGAGGAGAACATCGAGGAGTGGATCGAGGTGGACGCCTCCTTCGCCGCGCGGGAGGGCAACTTCCTGCTGAAGGTGGTGGGGGACTCCATGGTCGACGCCCACATCCTCGACGGCGACACCATCGTGGTCAGCCCGCAGGAGACGGCGCGCGACGGCGAGATCGTCGTCGCCCTGGTGGACGACGAGGCCACGGTGAAGACCTTCTACAAGGAGCCCGGCGGCATCCGATTGCAGCCGGAGAATCCCCGCCTGAAGCCGATCATGGTTCCGGCGGGGAGCGCTGACGTGCGCATCATCGGCAAGGTGGTGGCCGTCATGCGCGTGCTCTAGACGCAGGCAGCGGAAGGCAGGGGTCCGTCCCCGCTCTCCCGAGCGGGGGCGGACTCGCCTCGCCGGTCAGCCCGCCAGCGCTTTCTCGATGGCTTCGACCAGCTCGGCGTCCTCGGGCTTGGTGCGCGAGCCCCAGCGCGCGATCACGCGACCCTCCCGATCCACCAGGAACTTGTTGAAGTTCCAGCCGATGTCTCCCGCGAGCTCGGGATCGCCGCCGCCCGCCGTGAGGTAGCGGTAGAGCGGGTGCTGCGCGTCGCCCTTCACGTGGAGCTTGGCGAAGAGCGGAAAGGTGACGCCGTAGGTGCTGCTGCAGAACTCGCGGATCTCCGCGTCGCTGCCGGGCTCCTGGCCCATGAAGTCGTTGGCAGGAAAGGCCAGCACCTCGAAGCCCTGGGCGTGCAGCCGCTCGTAGAGCGCCTCCAGCCCCTCGTACTGGGGCGTGAAGCCGCACTTGCTTGCCACGTTCACCAGCAGCAGCACCTTGCCGCGGTACTCGCCGAGGGTGGCGGGGCTGCCGTCATTGCGCTCGAGAGGGATCGTGTACAGGGAGTCGGGCATGGGGACCTCCGGGACGTCCGCGCGCTTGCTGGCCCCGAGGGCCAGCGCGACCGCGGCGAGAAGTGCGAGGGCGGCGACGATGCGCAGGATCATGGCGACGCTCCAGGTGAAGGGTGCGACTTGTTTGGGCAAGAAGATCAACTATGTTGTACGCGTCAAGCCGGGCCGAAAAGGAGGGGAGACGGCTCATGGGCACCCCCACGCGCATCGTCATCGTGGGCGCGGGCTTCGCCGGCGCCACGTGCGCACGGACCCTGGAGCGCGCGCTGAGGTCGCGGCGCGACGTGGAGATCGTCCTCCTGGACCGGCACAACTACTTCGTCTTCACGCCCCTCCTGGTGGAGGCGGGCACGGGCAGCCTCCACCCGCGGCATGCCGTCGTCTCGATCCGCGCCTTCCTGAAGCGCAGCCGCTTCGTCATGGCCGAAGTCACGGCGGTGGATCCCGCCGCCCGGCAGCTGCGCTACCGCCTCGAGCCCGGCGCCCCCGAGCGCGCGCTGGACTACGACCACCTCGTGCTGGCGCTGGGCAGCGTCACGCGCCTGCCGCCCGTGCCCGGCCTGGCCGAGCACGGCTTCGAGCTCAAGAGCCTGGCCGACGCGGTGGCGCTGCGCGACCGGGCCATCGCGATGCTCGAACTGGCGGAGGCGACCGACGACGACGCCCAGCGGCGCGCCCTGCTCCACGTCGTCGTGGTGGGGGGCAACTTCAGCGGCGTCGAGGTGGCCGGCGAGTTCCTGGCCTTCCTGCGCGAGGCCAGCCGCCGCTACGCGCGCGTCCGCCCGTCGGACTGCCGCGTCACCCTGGTCGAGCTCGGCGACACGATCCTGAGCGCGCTGGGCGGTCCGCTGTCCCGCTACGCGGAGAAGCGGCTCGGCAAGATGGGGGTGGACGTCATCACGCGCCACGCCGTCGACGCGATCGGCCCCGCGCACGCGCAGCTCGACGACGGTCGCCGCCTCGACACGCGCACCGTGATCTGGTGCGCGGGCATCGCCGCCCCGCCGCCGCTCTGGGACGGCGCCCTGCCCACCGATCCGCAGGGCTGGCTGCTCTGCGAGCCGGACATGCGCATTCGAGGGCAGGAACGCGTCTGGGGCATCGGCGACTGCGCGGTCAACGTGGACGCCGCCGGCCGGACCCTTCCGGCCACGGCCCAGAGCGCCGTGCAGGAGGGCGCGCAGCTGGCCGGCAACCTGGCCGCCGTACTGCGCGGGGACGCGGCGCGCCCGCTGCGCTACCGCGACCGGGGCGCGCTGGCCGCGCTGGGCTGCCGCACGGGTGTCGCGCAGGTCTTCGGGATCAAGCTGTCGGGCTTTCCGGCCTGGTTCCTGTGGCGGACCGTCTACCTGTCCAAGATGCCGGGCCTCGGGCGGAAGCTGCGCGTCACGCTGGACTGGACGCTGGACCTGCTCTTCCGGCGGGACGTCGTCGCGCTGGGCCTGCACGCACGGCACGCGCACAGTGCCCCCGGGACGCGGCAGGCCGCTGCGGCCGGGTCCGAGGCCGCCCGCCCCCCCGACTAGCCCAGGTTTGCGCGGACGGCCCCGCCGTGCTACTAGGTAGGGGTCGGGACGCGCGCCGATCCGACAGCCGTCGGTTTTCTCTTTCGCCCGAGCCCAGGAACCGGTCCCGATGTCCCTTCGCGCCCAGCACCCGCTCTACGCGCCGCTCGTCTACCTTGCCTTCTTCTTCTCTGGGGCGGCGAGCCTCATCGCCGAGGTCACCTGGAACCGCATGCTGATCGTGGTGGTGGGCAACTCGCTCAGCGCCACGGCGATGATCCTCGTGATCTTCATGGGGGGGCTGGGGCTGGGCAGTCTCCTCGGCGGGCGGCTCTTCGGCGCCCGACGTGGCGACCTGCGTCCCTACTTCCTGATGGAGCTCGCCGTGGGGGCGCTGGTGCTGCTGTCCCCGGTGCTCATCGGCGCGCTCACCGGCGCTTTCGAGTCGGCGGCGGGTCGGATCGATGCGCAGGCGGGTCTCGCGATCGTGCGCGTGCTGATCACGAGCTGCGTGCTCCTGCTGCCGGCCATGCTCATGGGCGCCACCTACCCCGCGATCGCGGCCGGCGCGGCCCTCGACGACCCCCGCCGCGGCAGCGCCCGCACGAGCTACCTCTACGCCATCAACACGCTGGGCGCCGCTCTCGGGACCTACGCCGCGGGCTACCATCTCCTGCTCGAGTTCGGTGTGGGGCTGACGCTGCGGATCGCCTTCGGGCTCTACCTGCTGGCGGCCGGCACCGGTGTGCTCGCCGGCCTGCTGCGCCGCTCGGCGCCACGCGCCTCGGAGGCGAGCGCCGCTCCCGCGGCGGACGTCTCCGTCGCCACGCGGCGCGGCTTCCTCCTGGCGGCGAGCGCGACCATCGGCTTCGTCGCCCTGGCCTACGAGGTCCTGCTGACGCGGCTCAGCATCCTCTACCTCGGCAACGCCGTGTCGGTCTTTCCGCTGGTCTTGACCGCTTTCCTGCTGGGCACGGGGATCAGCGCGCTGCTGGGGACGCGGCTTTTCGATCGGGTTGCCGCGCGTCCCCGCGGCGGTGATCGCCTCTTCGCCATCACGGCGATCGCGGCGGGGGCGGCCGTCTTCGCGGCGCCCTATCTGCTGCTCGGAGACTGGATCGTCGGCGCTGGCGAGTTCGCGCGTTTCGCGGACAGCACGGCGCGGAATCCGCTGCCCGTGCTGCTGGTCATCATCACGCCGACGCTGCTCCTCGGCGCGCTGCTCCCCATGGCCATTCGCATGCTGGGTGGGGCGGGTCGTGGCCCCGGGGCGGCCCGGACCGCCGCGACGCTCTACGCCGTCAACACCGCCGGCGGGTTGCTCGGGGCCGGCGTGGTCAATCACCTGCTGGTCCCCGCCATCGGGATGCAGGGCGCGCTGCTCCTGCTCGCTCTGCTCGGCCTGGCGGTGGGACTGATCGCGGCGCTCGCGCCCGGTCGGCGCCCGTCGCGCTGGGGAGTCGTGGCGGCTTCTACGGCGCTGATCGGTCTCCTGCTCGGCGTAGCGGCGCCGGACATGGTCGACCGCTATGCCCAGAAGATCGCGCGGGGTACGCTCGCGGAACGGGCCACGGTGCGTCTCATTCGCGAGGGCCGGGCGGCGACGGTGACGGTGCTCGATCAGCAGGACAGCCGCCTGGGCGACTATCGCGACATGTACCTCAATGGGGTCGAGGAGGCGTCCACGCGCTACTGGCACGTGCAGCTGTTCAAGCTGCTCGGCAGCCTTCCCGTCTTCAGCCATGCCTCCGACGCGCCGAAGGACTGCCTCGTCATCGCCTTCGGCGCGGGAATCACGGCGGGGTCGACCCTGGCCACGGACGAGGTGGGGCGTCTGGACGTCGTGGATCTCAACCCTGACATCGAGGAGATCAACGATCTCTTCACGGAGGTCAACGGGGACGTCTTCCACCGGCCGCGCTTCCACTTCCACAACGACGACGGGCGTGGACACCTCGTCACCACGCACCGCCGCTACGATCTCATCATCGGCGATTCGACGCACCCGCGCGCCTACGACAGCTGGATCCTCTACACGCGCGAGTTCTACGAGCTCGTGAAGCGGCGCCTCGCCCCGGGCGGCGTCTTCGCGCAGTGGGTGCCGGTGCTCGGTTCGATGCGCGGGGAGCTGATGCGCATCCACCTGAATACGTTCCGCACGGTCTTCCCCAACGCGACGGTCTGGTACGTCTACGGCAGCGATCAGGCCTTCCTGATGGCGACGCCCGAGCCCTACGCGCTGGACGCCCCGCGCCTGCAGTCCCGGCTCGACCGGCTCGCACCGTGGTTCCGGGCGGAGCACTACCAGCTCGACAGCGTGCGGCGCGTCGGCGGCTTCTTCTGGATGGACGGCTCGGCCATGGCCGCGTTCATCGGCCCCGAGACCCGGGTGAACACGGACGACGCGCACTACTTCGACAAGCAGTCCGCGGTCTGGCCGCTGCCGCCGGCTCTGCAGTTGCCGATGTTCCAGGCCGCGTTGCCGCCCCATCTCAATGGCGGCGACCGCAGACTCGCCGAGGCGATTCTCGACGAGCAGCGCGTCGCCGGGTTGCTCGCGAGCTATGGTTTCTATCGGAACGAGAATGACCTGGCCACCGCATGGTGCCTGGATCCCGGCAACGGTGACGCCGACTGGTTCATGCGCCTCGCGACGGGAGGACGTCTGCCCGAGGGGGACGGCTTCTGCCTGGAGAACGAGATGCGCCAGTACCGCGAACTGATCGCCTCTCACCCCGACAACGACCGTGCGCTGAACGGGCTCGCCGATCTGCTCATCCAGGCCGGGCGCTACGACGAGGCGATCGCCGCCGCGGACCGGGCACTCGCGCTGGACCCGAGCTCGGGGATGTACCTGGATACGCGCGGCTGGGCCCTACACAAGGCGGGCCGGAGCGCGGAGGCCGTGACGGTCCTCGAGCGCGCGCTGACCGCGCTTCCGCGCCATCCGATCGTGCTCTATCACCTCGGCGCCGCCGAGTCGGCCGCCGGCGCGGAGTCGGCCGGCCGCCGGCATCTGCGCGCGGCGCTGGAGGCGTCGAGCGATTTCGACGGCGCCGCCGAAGCCCGCACCCTCCTCGATCAGACCGAACAGCGCTAGCCCCGGAGCCGTCGGCCCCGACTCACACACGAAGGAGACCCCATGCGCGCCCTCCTCTCCCGCGCCCCGCTGAACACCGATCTCGGTCTGCTGCTGCTTCGCCTCGCGGTGGGCTTCAGCATGCTCGTCTTCCACGGCTGGGGAAAGCTCACCGGCGGTCCGGAGGCCTGGGCGCGCGTGGGCGGCAGCATGGGCAATCTGGGGATCGGACTCTGGCCCGAGGCCTGGGGACTCGCCGCGGCGCTCGCGGAGAGTCTGGGCTCGCTGCTGCTCATCCTAGGCCTGTTCACGCGGCCGGCGGCGGCGGTGCTGGCCTTCACGATGGTCGTGGCGGCGGTGCAGCATCTGAACATGCCGCCGGAGGCCGCCAACGCAGGGTGGAAGGGCGCGAGCCACGCGCTGGAGCTGCTGGGGGTCTACCTGGCGCTGCTGCTGGTCGGGCCGGGCGCCTACGCGTTCACGCGCGGCCGCTGAGGCAGGTCGGCGCCGTCGGCCTGGCCCGCGAGGGGACGTCGCGGGAGCCCCAGCAGGGGCAGGACGGCCGCGGCGAGCTGCTCGAGAGTGAAGGGCTTGGCCAGGTGGACGTCCATCCCCGCCACCAGGCAGCGCTGGACGTCCTCCTCGAAGGCGCTCGCGGTCATCGCCACCACGGGCAGGTGAGCGCCCCCCTCGGCCTCGCGATCCCGCAGCGCACGGGTGGCCGCGAAGCCGTCCATCACGGGCATCTGGCAGTCCATGAGCACCAGGTCGACGCGCTCGGCGGCCAGGGCCGCGAGCGCGGCCTCGCCGTCCGCCGCCTCGCGCACCAGCGCGCCCAGTCGCTGCAGGAAGCGGCGCGCGATGAGCCGGTTGACGTTGTTGTCGTCCACCACGAGCACGCTGCGCCCGGCCAGCGGGCGGGAGGCGAGGGCGCCGGCGACGTCCTGCTGCGCTTCGGGCGACGTGGCCGCCAGGTTCAGCGCGCGCAGCAGCGCGCTGCGCAGCGGCGCAGGGCTGAGCGGCAGCGGCAGGGCCTGGGCGCGGGTCGCGGTGTCGGCGTCCAGCACCGGCGCGCCCAGCAGCAGGAGCGGCGGGTGTTCGGCGGGCAGCGCGTCGGGCAGATCGCCGGCGAGGAGGACGGCGTGGACGGGCGGCGCGTCGCGGTCGCTCAGCCGCTTGGCGAGGTCGTTCGGGTCGTCGAGCGACTCGGCGACGAGCCCGCCCTCACGGCACATCGCGGCGTGAAGCGCGCGGCGTGTCGGGTTCGCGTCCACCACGAGCGCCCGGCGGCCACCCAGGGGCGCCCAGGCCGCGAGCTCGCGCTGGCGGTGCGCGGTGTCGTCCTCGGCCACGGCCAGCGGCAGTTCGAACCAGAAGCAGGCGCCGTGGCCCTCGCGGGAGACGAGACCGATCTGCCCGCCCATCAAGCCCATCAGGCGCGCGCTGATCGCCAGGCCCAGGCCGGTGCCGCCGAAGCGGCGGGCGGTGGAGACCTCGGCCTGCTCGAAGGCCTTGAAGAGCCGGGGCTGGATGTCGGGCGGGACGCCGATGCCGTCGTCCTCCACCTCCACGCGCAGGCGCGGCGCATCGGCGGTGCTGCCCTCGGCCAGCGTCGCGCGCAGGCGCACGCCGCCGTGCTCGGTGAACTTGATGGCGTTGGAGATCAGGTTCGACAGCACCTGCAGCAGCCGCGTGCGATCGCCCTCGACGCGGCAGGGCAGCGGGGGCTCCACCGCATGGATGAGCACGAGGCCCTTCCGGCGGGCGCTCTCCGCGAAGAGTCGGCCCACGTCGTCGAAGAGCGCGCGCAGCGTGAAGGGGGCGCGTTCGATCTCGAGTTTGCCGGCCTCGATCTTGGCGAGGCTGAGCACGTCGTTGATGATGGCGAGCAGCGAACGGCCCGACGCGGCGAGCGTCTCGGCCAGCTGCCGCTGCTCGTCGTCGAGGCGTGTGGTGCTCAGCAGCTCGGCCATGCCCAGCACGCCGGCCAGCGGCGTGCGGATCTCGTGGCTCATGGTGGCGAGGAAGGAGCTCTTGAGCTCGGAGGCGCGCAGCGCGGCGTCGCGCGCCTTCTCCAGGTCCCGCGCGCGCTGCTCGAGCGTGCGTTCGGCGGTGACCACGAAGCCCGTCACGATCACCAGCACGACGATGAAGATCGACAGCATGTCGCCGCTCGTGAGCTCGATCTCCGACGGGATCGTCACGAAGTTCTCGCTGACGCGAAGGCCGACGACGGTGACGGCGCTCGCGAGTCCCCAGGCCGTCGCCGCGCGCGCCCCGCCGTAGTAGCCAGCGGCGAGCGGGATCAGCATCACGTAGTAGAGCGACGGGCTTCGCGACTGCCCCAGGAGCACGGCCGTGCCGACGATGCCGGCCATCCCGAGCGCCGTCAGCAGATGCGTCGCGACGTGCCGGCGGGTCCGCGTCGGGTTGCGGAGGACCCACGCGCAGACCAGTCCCATGCCGAAGACCGATGCCCACTCGATCAGTGCCGCCAGCGGCGCACCCTGCAGGAAGCGGCGCACCGCCACCAGCGCCACGGCGCCGCCCACCAGGGCCGTGAAGCCCAGCATGCGGCGCAGCCAGGCCACGGTCTCGGCGTCGGCGCCGGTCGGCACGAGCCGGTGGCGCAGTCCGGGAAGCGAGGGGAACTCCATGACGCTACAAGCAGCAACCCACATGCCACTTCCGGAGGCCCGAGCGAATTCGGGCCGTGATATCCGTTCCCTAGTGCCGCGGAGAGTGTTGCCAGGCTCTGGGCTGAAGGGATAAACCGCTGTCCACCAGGCAGTTAGGCCTGGGGTGGGATCCGGGCCAGCGCAAGTGGGCCACTGGGGTGTCAGTCAAGCGGATGGGGAGATCGGGACACAATCTCTGCGGCATAAGGAATGAAAAAGGGCCGCTGGGCGCGGCCCGGGGTATCCCCAACGGGATTCGAACCCGTGTCGCCAGATCGAAAATCTGGTGTCCTGGACCTGACTAGACGATGGGGACAGAGCGCTAACCCGGGGGTTGAGCGCGGCCAATCTAGCAGCCGCATCGGGCCCTGTCAACGCGTCCCGTATCTCGGAGTTGCCGCCCCTGATTTCGCAGCTGCCGGCAACGCGCGGGGAACCGTGCGCGGCCGCTGGACTTCCCTTATATTTGCCGGGTGATCGCAGTCGGCGCCCGTGACAACGCAACGGGCCCGACCGCTGGCGCGCGGAACCCCGGCAGGATGCCGGGCATCTCAGGTTCATGCCTGATTCGACACTCTGGACCGAAAGCGAGGAACAATGATCCGCAAGAGCGTCGCCCTGGCCGGCCTTCTGGTGCTGGCCTTCAGTGCCCTGGCCCAGGCTGGGACCTACAGCATCGATCCGGCTCACTCCAGCGTGAGCTTCGTCGCCCGCCACATGGTGGTGACGAAGGTGCGCGGCCACTTCGACACCTTCGAGGGCAGCGTCCAGTTCGAGGAGGGCAAGCCGGAGAGCTGGCGCGTCACGGCCACCATCGACGCGAACTCCGTCAACACGGGGGTGGAGAAGCGCGACGGCCACCTGCGCAGCCCTGACTTCCTGGACGTCGCCAACTACCCCGAGATCACCTTCAAGTCCACCGGTGTGAGCACCCACAAGGGCGGAGGCTGGGTGCTGAACGGCGACCTGACGCTGCACGGCGTCACCAAGCCCATCTCCCTGGACCTCGAGTACAACGGCAGCATCCAGGACCCCTATGGCAACACGCGCGCGGGCTTCACGGCCACCGGCGCGCTGAGCCGCAAGGACTACGGCCTCACGTGGAACAACCTGCTGGAGACCGGGGGTGCCGTCGTGAGCGACGAGATCCAGATCGAGATCGAGGTGGAGGGCATCCTCCAGAAGTAGGCACAAGCCAGGACTCCACCGTGGAAATGCCCGGCCAGTCGGCCGGGCATTTCCATTGGTTTCATCGCGATAGGGCCATCACCTGAAAGCTTACTTCACTCCGCCCAGCTCGGCGAGGCGCTCGAGCCGCGCCTCCTCGTTGGCCTGCAGCCAGGGGTCCTGGCTGAGCAGGGCGTGGGCCTTGGCGAAGTAGGGGCGCGCCGCGTCCGCCTGGCCCTTGGCCAGCAGCAGCTCGCCGAGCTCCTCGTGGACGTACCCGTCGCCCTGCCCCCCGGCCTCGGCCCACTGCCGCTCGAGGTCGCGCTGCATGGCCAGCGCCTCATCGAGGCGGCCCAGCGAGCGCAGGCAGCGCGCCACGCACCACTCGGCGATGCGGATCTCCGGCTGCCGGCCCTTCTCGCGACGGAAGTCCAGGGCCTGCTCGAAGAGCGTGAGGGCCTTGGCGTAGTCGCCCGCGTCGTGGTAGCTCCAGCCGGTGTTGTTCAGCAGCGAGCCGAGCCAGCCGCGCGCGCGCGGATCCTCGCTCGCCTGGGCCATGTCGATGGCCTTCAGATTCCACGCGAGCCCCTCGTCGCCGGGCGACGCGATGCCCAGCATGTGCGCCGCGTCCACGGCGTAGAAGTCGAGCTTCCGCTCCTGGGCCTGGCGGAGCGCGGCGTCGAAGTAGGGGATCGCGGTGGCGGCGTCGCCGTCGGAGTTGTAGGTGCGCCCGCGCTCGAGCAGGATGCGCACCGCCGCCGTGCCGGCCTTGCCCCCGCTGACGCGCTCGGCCTCGTCCAGGATGCGCCGCGCCTCCTCGAAGTTGCGCTGCAGCCCCTCGCAGCGCGCGATCTGGCTGAGTAGCTGGGCGTGCAGGTCGGGGGCGGCCTGCTCGGCCTCGGGCAGCAGGGCTCGGAACTTGACCTCCGTGGCGGCGGGGTCCCGATAGTCCCAGAGCGCGTCGAAATCGGCGACGGACATGGCGGCCTCCTGGCAGCGGGGGGTGAGGGGCGCGGCGGCCAGCAGGGCCAGCGCGAGTAGGGCCGTGGCCCAGGGTCTCATCATCGGCGCTTCCTCCTCGCGGCGGGCGGCGACAGCCAGCGCTCCAGCCAGGCGAAGACCTCGCCGTACCAGTGGACGCTGCTCTGCGGCTTCAGGATCCAGTGGTTCTCGTCCGGGTAGACGACGAGCCGCGCCGGCAGCCCCATCGCCCGGTAGACGTTGTAGATCTCCAGCCCTTGCTGGTAGGGCACCCGGTAGTCTCGCTCGCCGTGCAGGACCAGCATCGGCGTGGCGAAACCCTCGGCGTGGCGCATGGGATTGTAGCGGTCGAGGCCCTCCAGGTCAGCCCAGGGCTCCCCGCCCATGGCCCGGCGCCGGCCCTGGGTGACGTCCGACGCGTACTGGCTCTGCAGGTCGCTCACCCCGGCGTGGTTCACCAGGCACTTGAAGCGTCGCGTCTTGGCTGCAAGCCAGGCAATGAGATAGCCACCATAGCTCCCCCCGGCCGCCGCGAGGCGCTCGGGGTCGGCGAGCCCTTCCGCGACGAGCGCGTCGGTGGCCGCCATGACGTCCTCGTAGGGCTGATCGCCCCAGCGGCCGAGGATCGACGCGGCGAAGTCCTGGCCCCATCCCGTGGAGCCGTGGAAGTTCACGCAGGCGCAGAGGCAGCCCGTGCTGGCGAAGAGCTGCGCGTTCCAGCGCCAGTGCCACTGGTCGCCGAAGACGCCGTGCGGCCCGCCGTGCACGAGCTGCAGCAGCGGACGCCGCCGTCGCCGCGGCCCCGGTGGGTGGATCAGGAACATCTGCACCTGACGTCCACCCGCTCCGCGGAAGCGCCGCTCCTCCACCTCGCCGAGCCGGCGCGCCGCCAGCAGGGGCCGCGTGAAAGCCGTGAGCTGGCGTGGCGAGGCGCCGTCCAGGCCCATGCTGAGCAGTTCGGGCGCTTCGCGCAGCGACGAGTGGTTCACCAGCAGCCGCTCGCCGGCCGCGGCGAGGCCCGAGTAGGTGCCGCCGCGGCGGAGCAGGCGGGGCGTCGCGACGCCGCTGCGGCGCGCGGCCGCAAGCGGGAAGCCGTAGACGCCCACGCGCGCGCCCGTCTCGGCCAGCAGCAGCAGCTGGCGGCCGCGGTCCGCGAAGGTCCAGTCCTGGGCGGACGCGTCCCAGTCCTCGGTGAGCACCTGCTCGTCGCCGCTCGCGCGGTCGCGCAGCACGAGGCGCGTGCGGTCGGCGTAGAAGTCGTGCTCGCGGCGCATGCCGTAGACGAGGCTCCGCCCGTCCGGGCTGTAGCGCGGCCGCCGCGCGCCGCCCTTCCAGCAGCCGCCCAGCGCGCGCGGCCTGCCCGGCCGCGGACGGCCGTCGGCGCCCCAGCGCAAGGCAACGGTGAAGACGCCCCAGCGCCACGGGTCGTGGGGGGGACGGCTGGCGCAGGCGGAGAAGGCGAGCTCGTCGCCGTCGGGCGCCAGGTCGTACTGGCCGCTGGGGTCCATGGGCTCGAACCAGCGCTGCGAGCCGGGCGTCAGGTCCACCGGGGCGCCGCCGTCCGGATCGAGCCAGAGCAGATGGTGGTGGCGATCGGTCTCGAGCCAGTGGTCCCAGTAGCGGTAGACGCGATCCTCGCTCACCCGCGCGCCCACCTTGTCCGCGGCGCGCGCGGCGCGCAGCGCGGCGGCGCCCTCGGGGCCGGGGGCGTCCGCGGCCATCTCGCTGACGACGACCAGGCCGCGCCCGTCGGGCATCCACGTGGGATCCGCGACGCCGAAGGGCAGGTCGGTGAGGCGTCGCGCCTCGCCGCCGTCCAGGCGGAGCAGGTAGAGCTGCGGGCGGTCGCCGAAGGCGCCGTCGCCCTCTCCCGGTTCGCGCAGGTAGACGATGCTCCGGCCGTCGGGCGCCCAGGCGGGCTGCCGGCAGGAGTGCTCGGGCGCGGTGAGGGGGCGGGCGCCGTCGGCGCGGCCGCCGGCCCCCGCGCCGCGCGCGTCGGCGGGCAGCAGCCAGAGGCGGCTGCGGCCGCGGTTGGCGTCCAGGTCGTAGTCGGTGACCGTCACCAGCACCTGGCGCCCGTCCGGCGACGGGCGAGGCGCGCCCACGCGGGGCAGTCGCCAGAGGTCCTCGGCGCTGAGAGGCGGCAGTGCCTTGGCCATCGCGTTCCTCCCTGTGTGAGACTAGGCCTCGCCCGGTCGGTAAAGCGCGATGCTGGCGCCCTGGGGGTCGGTCAGCACCGCGACGCGGCCCACGTCGCCGATGTCGGTGGGCGGCAACTCCACGCGAGCGCCCAGGGACTGGGCGCGCGCGGCCGTGGCGTCGACGTCCACGGCGCGCACGTAGGGCAGCCACTGCGGCGGGGCGGCGGCGTCCGGCGGCATCGGCATGACGCCGCCGATGCCCACCTCACCCACCTTGAGCACGCGGTAGAGGCCCATGGCGCCCATGTCCATCGTCTCGACGGTATAGCCGAGCAGATCGGCGTAGTGCAGCGCCGCGTCCTCGGGCTGCTTCGAGAGCAGCTCCACCCAGATGAAGTCGCCCGGCGCGCGCGAGGCGGTGTCCTGCACGGCCGGCGCGTTGCTGGGCCGGAAGGGGCACCAGACGGCGCCCTGGGGATCCGTGCAGGCCGCCATGCGCCCCACCTCGGGGACGTCGTCCGGGCCGGCCAGCGTCGCGCCGCCGGCGGCCTCGTTGGCGGCCAGGGTGGCGTCGACGTCGTCCACGCTGAAGTAGGTGACCCAGCGCGCGGGCTCGCCGGGCTTCACGCTGCGGTCGTCGAGGCCGCAGATGGGCCGCTCGCCCACGGCGAACATCAGATACTCGCCCGCGCCGCTGGCCCAGGGCACTTCCTTCCAGTCGAAGAGGGCCGTGTAGAAGCGGCGGCAGGCCGCGGCGTCGGGGGTGAGGATCTCGTACCAGACGGGAAGGCCGCGAACCGGGGACGTCGCGTTCATCGCACGCTCCTTGGAGGCGTTGGCGAATGGCGGGCGGACGGGCCGCCCGCGGGAGGTGGCGACACTATAGCGGGCGGCGGCGCGCCCTTCAACTCCGGCGGCCGATGCGCTAGACTGCCGGGCTCCGGCTGCCGAGGAGAAGGCCATGACCCCGACGACACCGACACGCGACGAGGCCTGGGCGCTGCTCTGCCGCTACACGGCGAGCGACGCCCTGCGCAAGCACGCCCTCGCGGTGGAGGCGGTGATGCGCCACTTCGCGCCCCGCTACGGAGGGGACCCGGAGCTCTGGGGCGTCGTCGGGCTGGTGCACGATCTCGACTACGAGCAGTTCCCCGACGAGCACTGCGTCCGCACGGCGAGCATCCTCGGCGAGGAGGGCTGGCCGGAGCCGCTCATCCGCGCGGCGATCAGTCACGCCTATGGCATCTGCACCGACCTGGAGCCCCTGAGCGACATGGAGAAGGTGCTCTTCGCGGTGGACGAGCTCACGGGCCTGGTGGCCGCGGCCGCCCTGGTGCGCCCCAGCCGCAGCGTGCTGGACCTCGAGCCGTCCTCGGTGAAGAAGAAGTGGACCAACGCGCGCTTCGCCGCCGGAGTGGACCGCGCGCACATCGAGCGGGGCGCCGAGCGCCTGGGGCTGCCGCTAGAGGCGCTCATCGCCGAGACCATCGCCGGCATGCGCGCGCGCGCGGAGTCCCTGGGCCTGGCGGGCGCGGTCGCCCACGGAGGTTGAACATGCAGTCGGTGGCCTGTCCCAATTGCCTCAGCGAACTCGACGCGCACCCGGAGCCCGGCGCGCCTGACGCCTTGCGCTGCCCGGTCTGTCACTACGCCCAGCGCGACTGCCCGCGCTGCGGGGGCGTGATGGTCAAGCAGGTGCTGGCGCCCGAGGAGCTGCAGATCGAGGCCACGGGCCTCCCCCTGGACCGCTGCGAACTGCAGTGGATCTGCCAGTCGACCGACTGCGGCGCGGCGCTGGACGCGGTCCCCTAGCGGTCGGCCTTGGACGTCCCCCGGACTTCCTGGTAAAATGAAGGGGTCGGTGCACTGGCTGAAATCCACCAGCCTTGGAGGCCCCCTTTGCCCCCTCGACGCCGCGCTGCGCTCGCCCTCGCCGCGCTCCTGCTGATCGCGCTCGTCCACGGGCGGCAGGCGAGAGCGGACTACGACGCGCTGCATCCCCGCTTCCTGGTGGACCCCGCGCTGATCGCCACGCTGCCCGACTCGGTGGCGGCCGATTCGGTGCGCGCACGCACCCTCTACCTGATGCAGACGATGGGGGAGGTTTACGACGGCCTGTCGCCGAGCGTGATCCTCGGTTCGAACGGGGGCATCACCACCGTGCCGACGCTGGGGCTGCTCACCCAGCTCGCGGACGAGCCCCTGGCCAGCTCCGTGCGCGACAAGCTGCAGGAGGTGGCCGGCTACCTCGTCGCGAACGAGGACGTCTTCGGCTCCGGCGACGATCTGTCCGCCGCGCTGCGGCTGCGCAGTCTGCTGCACATCTACGACCTCGCCTGGTCCGGCGCGGACAGCGCCGCCACGGCCGCGCTCTTCACCGAACTGCGCGACTACCTCGACGTGATGACCACCGACTTCGTCTTCACTCGCGGGATCTACAACCCCTACTGCAGCAATCACAGCATCGCCATCGGCGCCGCGCTGCAGCAGGCCGAGCTCACGCTCCGCGACGACTGGCCGGGCGACACGCTGCTCGTGCAGGCGAAGACGCTGGGCGGTCACCTGGTGCAGAAGGCGCTGACGGACCTGCTCGGCCAGGACGGCAGCTACGGCGAGGGCGGGCTCTATCTCGGCTTCGTCTTCCGCTTCCTGCCGGCGCTCTGGGAGGCGCAGCGCCGGATCGACGGGCTGACCGCCTGGGACGACGCGCAGATCGGCGCGGTGCTGGAGTGGGCGGCCTACTCGCTGCTGCCGCAGGGCGGCGGCTACTGCCTGAATCGCAACGACTGCAACGAGTCGAGCCGGCCGCTGGCCCTGCACTCGACGCTCTGGGAGTGGGCGCAGTACCGTCAGCCCGATCCGCGCTTCGCGCGCTGGGTACAGGACTGGATCAGCGGCGCGCACGGGTTCAACTACTCGTCCGTGGGCGACTACACGGCCACGCTGCTCTGGCACCGCGCGGGCGCCCAGCTGCCGCCCCAGGGGCTGCTGGACGGCGAGCGGCTCTTCCCCGACCAGGGGCTCTACGTCTACCGGCGCGGCTGGCCGGGCGATCCGCTCGCCCAGAGCGTGCACTTCACGCTGCAGGCGGGGACCTTCCGCGGCGGGCACTGGCAGGAGGACGTCGGCCAGTTCACGCTGCGCGCCTTCGGCCAGACCTTCGCCATGGACCATGGCACCGGCGATCCGGCGAAGCAGACCGAGTCGCACAACCTGCCGCTGGTCGACGGCGTGGGACAGCACAACGCCGGCTCGAGCATCGGCACGGACGGCGTCCTGACGCGCGTGGTGGACCGCGGCTTCTGCCGCGTCCTCCGCGCGGACATGGAGCCGGCCTACACGAGCCACTCGCCCTACAACGATCCCGACCAGCCCCTGCCCGGCACCGACTGGTCCTGGGGCTACGACGGCGGGAACCCCATGCTGCTGGCCGACCGCTGGGTGCTGCTGCTGCCGGACGCGGCGCCCGCCGCGCCAACGCTCTACCTGCTCGACGACCTGCAGAAGGACACCGTGAACCACGACTACCAGTGGCGGCTGCACGTCGGCCAGCAGCTGGCGCTGAGCGTCAGCGCCGATCGCTACACCTTCGCCGGCCCGGCGGGCGGCATGGACGCCCACCTGCTCGTCCCGGCGCCGGCGAGCACGGGCTGGAGCGCCGCCGACTACGACAACGGCAACGACGATCCCGACAGCCGGCTCCTCACCGTCGACTACACCGCCATGAAGGCGCGCTTCCTCTGGGAGCTGGAACTGCTGCCGGACGGCGCGACGGCGCCGACCGTGACCACCGAGCGCTTCGACAACGGCGTCCACGCCGTGCGCGGCGAGGGCACGGACCTGCAGCGCGACCTGGTCGCCGCCTGGGACGGCCCGCTGGACAAGGAGGACGTCACCCTCGTCGGCCGCTTCGGTCTCGTGGAAGTCCGCCCGGAGGGCACGCGCACCCTGCTCGTGCAGGGGAGCAGCCTGATCCTGCACGACCGCCTCTACGTGGACCTCTCCGAGACGGGCTGGGTGTCGGCGGACCTCGACACGGTCTGGCTCTCCAGCGATCGCCTGGACTTCCAGGTCTTCGCCCCGGCGGCCACCGCCGTCATGGCCGGCGACACGCCCGTGCCCTGGGTGCGCGTGGGGGACTACGTCGAGCAGGACGACGCCGCCGCCGTCCCGCCGGCCGCCGGCTCCCCCTGGCGGCTGCGGGTGGCGGGCGTCGACCAGGTGGCGCTGTCGCTCTCGGGGCCGGGCGCGACGCGCGCGCGGGTGGACCTCTACGACGTCCGCGGCCGGCACGTCCGCCAGCTGCTGGACGGCCCCCTGCCCGCGGGGGTCAGCACCCTGCACTGGGACGGCCGCGACGGCGCCGGTCACCGCGCGGCCTCGGGGCTCTATCTGGCCCGCCTGCGCAGCGCCACGGGCGAGGCCAGAGGGCGGGTGCTCCTGCTCCGCTAGGCCGGGCTTGCCAGGGCCCGCGCGGGCGGGTACATTGCTCGGCGCTTCGACACTTCTTCCTTCCGCCACACCGAGATTCGCAGAGGAGGACTCCCGTGGCCGCCTACAAGATCGCCTGGCTCCCCGGAGACGGCGTCGGCAACGACGTGATGGAAGCCGCCCGCCTGGTGCTGGACGCCCTCAAGCTCGACGCCGCGTACACGCACGGCGACATCGGCTGGGACTTCTGGTGCAGCGAGGGCAACGCCCTGCCCGACCGCACCATCACCATGCTCCACGCGAGCGACGCCGCGCTCTTCGGCGCCATCACCAGCAAGCCGGTGGCGGAGGCGGAGAAGGAGCTGGACCCCTCGCTGCAGGGCAAGGGTCTCGTCTACTTCAGTCCCATCGTCCGGCTGCGGCAGGAGTTCAACCTCCACACCAATCTGCGGCCCTGCAAGGCCTACCCGGGCAACCCGCTGAACTACAAGGACGGGATCGATCTCGTCGTGTTCCGCGAGAACACCGAGGGCCTCTACACGGGCCTCGAGGCGCATCCCGTGCCCGACGAGCTCTTCGCCATGATGACCAAGCACATGCCCAAGGCGAAGCGCTTCGCGGACGTCCCGCGCGACGAGATGGCCATCACCACGCGCCTGGTCACGAAGGCCGGCTGCGCGAGCATCACCCGCCAGGCCTTCGAGTACGCCAAGGCCAACGGCAGGAAGTCCGTGACGCTGGTGGAGAAGCCCAACGTGCTGCGGCAGACGGGCGGGCTCTTCACGCGCACGGCGCGCGAGGTGGCGAAGGACTACCCCGGCATTCCGCTCTGGGAGACGAACATCGACGCCATGTGCATGTGGCTGGTCAAGAACCCCCAGGACTACGACGTGCTGGTGGCCGGCAACATGTTCGGCGACATCATCAGCGACCTCGCGGCCCAGCTCGTGGGCGGTCTCGGCTTCGCGGCCAGCGGGAACATCGGCGACAAGTTCGCGGTCTTCGAGCCCACCCACGGCAGCGCGCCCAAGTACGCGGGTCAGTACAAGGTGAACCCGATGGCGATGTTGCTCTCGGTCAAGCTCATGCTCGACTTCCTGGGCGAGACCGCTTCGGCGACGCGCCTGGAGGCGGCCATCGCCAGGGTCATCGCCGAGGGCAAGGTGCGCACCTACGACATGGGCGGCGCGAACAGCACGCTGGAGATGGCCGAGGCCGTCGCCAGGGCGCTCTAGGCGACGCGTGAGGCCGTGCGGACCGGAGGGCAGGACGCGTTGAGCGCGAGCCCTCCGGTCCACGCGCGTCCCTGGATTCTCATCGAGCCCTACTACGGCGGCAGCCATCGCCATCTGATCGACGGCCTCGTGGCGCGCCTGTCCGGCCCGCTTCGCTTCGAGCGCTGGACCCTGCCGCCGCGCCGCTGGAAGTGGCGCATGCGGGGCGCGGCCCTGCACTTCGCCGAGCGCTGGCGGCGGGAGCGGCCCGACGCTGCGGGGATCTTCGTCACCTCGCTGCTCGACGCCGCCGCCCTGCGCGGACTGCTGCCGCGCGAGGCCGCCGCGCTGCCTCTGCTGCTCTACTTCCACGAGAACCAGCTCGCCTATCCCGTGCGCGTGGACGACCGCCGTGACGAGCACTACGCGTGGACGAACGTCCAGAGCGCGGCGGCGGCGGACCGCGTGCTGTGGAACAGCGCCTACAACCGCGACAGCTTCCTGACGGCGCTGCCGGAGTTCCTCCGGCGTCTGCCGGCGCCGCGGCTGCCCGGGCTCGTCGAGCAGCTGCGCGCGCGTTCGACCGTGCTGCCGGTGCCGGCCGCGCTCGCGGAGCTGGCGGCGCGGCCGCGCGCGGCGCGGGAGGGCCCGCCGCGCATCCTGTGGAACCACCGCTGGGAGCACGACAAGGGCCCCGAGGAGTTCTTCGCCGCGCTGATCGCGCTGGCGGGCGAGGGACTGGAGTTCAGCGTCTCCGTGCTCGGCGAGCGCTTCGCCGCCACGCCGCCGATCTTCGACGTGGCGCGTGAGGCGCTGGGGACGCGCGTCGCCCACTGGGGCTTCCTCGAGAGCCGCGAGGCCTACGCCGAGGCCCTGGGCGAGGCCGACCTGGTCGTCTCCTGCGCCCGGCACGAGTTCCAGGGGCTCGCGCTGCTGGAGGCGGCCGCGGCGGGCGCGCTGCCGCTGGTGCCGGACGCGCTCGTCTACCCGGAGCTCTGGCCCGCGTCCCGTCGCTACCCGCCCGGGCAACTCGAGGGCGCGCTGAGGACGCATCTGCTCCAGCCGGAGCGCTGGCGGGGTGAGGAGTGCCGCGCCGCGGCGCTGGCCCACGACTGGTCCGCCCTGGGCGGGCGCTGGCGGGAGCTCTTCGCCACGGCGGGGCGCGACGGGGACGTCTAGCCCCTGTCGCTCGCGCGGCCCGTCTCCCAAATCTTCTCAAGCAAGTGCGCCACGAGGCCGATTCCCCAATGGCGACACGTCGGCCGCGGTGGCCGCCGTGCGCGAACTCCCACGGTTTCGGCGGCGCGATGAGTCGACTGCGTGTCCTGCTGTTCGTCCTCTGCCTCGGTCCCGCCGCGTCGCGCGCGGCGGAGAATCCCTACGCGGAGCTGGGGCTCGTCTACGCGCAGAACGTGGACACGGGCGAACTGGGCTTCAACCTGCAGAACTGGTGCGGCGTCCAGGACAGCCTGGGCTTCGTCTACGTGGGCAACACCAGCGGGCTGCTGCAGTACGACGGCGTGCGCTGGCGGCTCGTGGAGGACCTGGGGCCGAACATCGTGCGCGCCCTGCACCTCGACCGGCGCGGACGCATCTGCGTGGGCTCGCGGGTGGACTTCGGCGTCCTCGAGCCGGACTCGCTGGGCGTGCCCCGGCTGCGGTCGCTGCGGCCGCTGCTTCCGGCGGGCGCGCGCGAGGTGGAGGAGATCTACTCCATCGCGGAGACCGACGCGGGCGTCTACTTCCAGGGGCGCGCGGGCGTGTACCTGTGGACGGGCGGCGCGGACTCGCTGCGCGTGTGGCGGGACGGCGGCGAATTCAAGGGGCTGTGGGAGGCCGGCGGCGGCGTCTACACGCGACTCGAAGGGCGCGGCCTGGCGGAACTCGGCGACGACGGACGCTTCCACCTGATTCCCGGCGGCAAGGCCTACGCCGACAAGCACGTGACGGTGGTTCACGCGGCGCCGGGCGGCGGGCTGCTGGTCGCCTCCTACGACGACGGCCTCCTGCGCTACGAGCGCGGCGCGTTCGCGCCCTTCGCTCCCGCGCTGCACGAGCGCCTGCGCGAGGCGCAGGTCTACGAGATCATCACCCTGTCCGACGGCAACCTCGCCCTGGGCACGCTCCGCCAGGGCGTGATGCTGCTCTCGCCCGCCGGCGAGCTGCTGACCGTGCAGGACGAGTCGGTCGGCCTCATCCACAACATGGTGCTCGGCCTGTTCACCGACCGGCAGGACGGCCTCTGGGTGGGCACGGACAGCGGCATCTCCCGGCTCGAGCTGCCCGGGCGGCTGAGCAGCTTCGACCAGCGCCTGGGGCTGGAGGGCTCGGTGGAGGCGCTGGCGCTTCACGACGGCAGGCTCTACGCGGCCACGTCCTGGGGCTTCTTCGCCAGCACGCGGCGCACGGACGGCCGTTTCGGCTTCACGCGCGTCGAGGGTGTGGACACGCAGTGCTGGGCCCTGCTCGAGACGCCCTCGGGTCTGCTGGGCGGCTGCAACGAGGGCGTCTACGCGATCGACGGTGAGACGGCCACGCCCGTGGAGAAGGACCTCAGCGTTCGGGCGCTGGCGTCGAGCCTCAGCGAGCCCGACCTGGTGCTGGTGGCCCACGACGAGGGCGTCTCGCTGCTGCGCGCGCCGGACGCGACGGGAAGCTGGCGCCGGGAAGGCCGGCTGGGCGGCCTGTCTGCGGCGGTGCGCGGCGTCCAGCAGGACGCCGACGGCACGATCGTGGTGGCCTTCGAGCACGACAGCGGCCTGCTGCTCGCCTACGGCGATGGCTACGCGGCGGCGCCGTCGCTGCGCGTGGATCTGGGGCCGGAGCAGGGGGCGACGGCGGACTGGAACCTGTCCCTCTTCGCGCTGGGGGGCCGCGTGCGCGTTGGCGCCGAGCACGGTCTCTACCGCATCGATCCGGACTCGCTGGCGATGGCCGCCCTGCATCCCCTGGTGCCGGACTCCAGCTTCGGTCCCCAGTTCGCCGATGGCAAGCTGGACGTGAGCCTGCTCGCACAGGGCGCCGGCGGCGAGGTCTGGGCCTACGCGGGGCCCGACGTGGGCCGGGTGCTGCCGCGGGAGGACGGCGGCTATCGCTGGGATGCGACGCCCCTGAAGCGCATGCCCCCCGTGGGCAGCACGTCCCTCCTCATCGAACCGAGCGGCGTGCTCTGGTCGGGCAACAACTACGGCTTGCTCCGCTACGATCCGCGCATCGAGAAGCGCCAGCTCGACGTGTTCCGGCCGGTGATCGCCAGCGTGACGCCCGCCGGTTCGGACTCCCTGCTCTTCGGCGGCAGTCCGCGCGCCGACCTCGACGCGCCCGCCTTCCCCGCCACGCTCAACGCGCTGCGCTTCAGCTTCGCGTCCACCAGCCTCGACGCGCCCGATCGCGCCAGCTACCGCTACTTCCTCGAGGGCTTCGACCGCGGCTGGTCGGAGCCGACCGCGGAGCAGCACAAGGACTACACGAACCTCCCCGGCGGCAGCTACCGCTTCCGCGTCAAGAGCACGGACGCCCACGGCGTCGAGAGCGGCGAGGGTGTCTTCCCCTTCGCGATCCGCTACCGCTGGAGCGAGACCTGGTGGGCCTACGGCTCGCTGGGCCTGGCGTTGCTGGGCGCCGTGTGGGCGCTGGGCCTGGGACTGAACCGCTATCGCATGCGCCGGCTCGAGGTGCGGGTGAAGGAACGGACCTCGCAGCTCGTTCGCCTGGTGGGCGATCTGCAGGCCTCGCAGCAGGAGGCCGAGCAGGCCCGCGCCGAGGCCGAGGCGGCGACGCGGGCCAAGAGCGAGTTCCTGGCCACCATGAGCCACGAGATCCGCACGCCGATGAACGGCATCATCGGCATGGCGCAGCTGCTGATCGACAGCGCGCCGAACCCGGAGCACCGCGACTACCTGGAGATCATCCGCAGCTCCGGCGACGCGCTCCTCGTGATCATCAACGACATCCTCGACTTCTCGAAGATCGAGGCCGGCCAGCTGGAACTGCAGGACGAACCCTTCGCCCTCCGCGACTGCGTGGAGGAGGCGCTGGACCTCGTGGCGCTGCGCATGGCCGAGAGGCGTCTCGAGCTGTCCTGCCTCCTCGCGCCGGACCTGCCGCTCACGCTGAAGGGCGACCACCAGCGACTGCGGCAGATCCTGCTGAACCTGCTGTCCAACGCGGCCAAGTTCACCGAGCGCGGCGAGGTGTCACTGACGGTGGCCTCGCGCTCCACCAGCGGCGGACGCGCCGAACTGCACTTCGCGGTGCGCGACACGGGCATCGGCATCTCGCCCGCCGGGCAGCGACGTCTCTTCCGCTCCTTCAGCCAGGTCGACGCCTCGACCTCGCGCAAGTACGGCGGCACGGGACTGGGCCTGGCCATCAGCAAGCAGCTCTGCGAACTGATGGGCGGACGCATCTGGGTGGAGAGCGAGGAGGGGAAGGGGTCGACCTTCCACTTCACGCTTCGCGCGCAGGTCCTGGAAGCCGCGCCCGCGGGCGGGGCGCCGGACGGCGTGGGCGCGGGTCGCCGCGCGCTGCTGGTGGAGGACAACGCCTCGAGCCGCGCCGCGCTGCAGGGGCAGCTGCGCGCGCTCGGCTTCAGCGTGGAGGCGGCGGCGAGCAGCGCGGAGGCGCGGCAGCTGCTGGGTGGCGAAGAGCGCTGGGATCTCGCGCTCGTCGACGAGGACCTGGGCGGCCTCGACCGCGGCAACTGCGCGCGGCAGGTGGCCGAGGCCCTGGCGCCTTCGAACGTGCCCGTCCTGCTGCTGCAGGGACATCCCACCGGCGGGCCGGGCGATCCCGCCTTCCGGGGCGCCCTCAACAAGCCGGTCAAGGAGAGCCAGCTGCGGCAGCTCCTGGGCATGCTCTTCGCCGACGACGCGGACGCCGGTACGACGCCCTCACCTGACGCGGCGTCGCCGGCCGGCCAGGACCCCACGGCCCGCGCCGAGGGGGCCTCGACGGAGACAGCGGTCCGCATCCTCCTGGTGGAGGACAACGCGGTGAACCAGAAGGTCGCCATCAGCATGCTCAAGCGCATCGGCTTGCGGGCGGATCTCGCGGAGAACGGGCTGGTCGCGCTGCAGCGTCTGCAGGAGCAGCGCTACGGGGTCGTCCTCATGGACATGCAGATGCCCGAGCTCGACGGCCTCGGCGCCACGCGCCGCATCCGCGCGGAGCTGCCGCCGGAGCGGCAGCCGCACATCATCGCCGTGACGGCCAACGCGATGAAGGGCGATCGCGAGCGCTGCCTCGAGGCGGGCATGGACGACTACGTCAGCAAGCCCCTGCGCACCGAGGACCTGCAGGCGGCCCTGCAGCGCGCCGGGCTGCTGGTCGCGCACTAGACCCCGTCAGAGCAGGAAGAGCGCGACGGCGCCGGCCACCGCCAGCAGGGTGCCGGCCACGGCGCGCACCCCGACCCGCTCCCTGAACACGAAGCGGCCCACCGGCAGCAGGAAGATGGGCGGCAGGGCCATCAGCGTGCTGGCCACGCCGAGCTCCGTGCGCGCGATCGCCACCATGGCCAGCCAGACGCCCGCCACCGGACCGAAGGTCATGCCCCCGAGGATCGTGCCCAGCGCGCGAGGCTGTTCGCGAAGCCGGCGGAAGGTGAGCCGCACCTGCCGCTGGGCCAGCGCGAGGATCCAGATGCCGACGGCCGCCGCGCACATGCGCAGCACGTGGGCGGAGAGGGCGGGGAGGCCGTCGCCCAGGCCCTGCCGCGCGAACACGAGGCCCAGCGCCTGACCGGCCCCCCCGCCCAGCGCCAGCAGGAGTCCGGGCGCCAGGGAGCCGTCGGGGGCGCTCTGCGGGCCCGTCCTCGGCTGGCGTTCGCTTACCACCCAGCCCACGCCGGCGAGGGTCACCGCCATGGCCAGCACCTGCAGCGGGCCCAGGCGCTCCCCGAAGAGGACGCGGGCCAGCAGTGCCGCGATGAGGGGGTTCAGGCTGTAGACGAGCATCGTGAGCCGCGGGCCGATCAGCACGAAGGCGCGGAAGAGGCAGGCGTCGCCCGCCACGAGCCCCACCAGACCGGAGAGCGCGAGCCAGAGCCAGCGGGTGGCGTCGAAGGCGGGGAGCGGCGCGCCCGTCAGCGCGAAGTGCAGCAGGACGAGCAGGGGCGCCGCCCCGAGCAGGCGGATGCGATTCACCACCTGCGAGCCCACGCGGCGCCCGGCGAGCGAGAAGAAGGTGGGACCCAGCGTGAAGCCGAGGCTGGTGCCCAGCGCGGCCAGCTCGCCGGCGTGACTCACGCGCTAGCGCTCGGGAACGCGATAGATCACGTCCAGCAGGGTTCCGTCCACCCACTTGACCGCGCCCACGACCTCGTCGCCGAGCTCGGGCCTGGCGGGCTTGCCGCCGCAGAGCGCCTCCACCTCGGCCTGGATCTCCTCGATGGGACGCAGCGGCAGGCCCGCCTTCCGCGCGGGGCCGATGAGGTCCTCGCGGCGCGGGTTCACGGCGATGCCGCGCTCGGTGACGACCACGTCGATCAGTTCGCCCGGCCCGCAGAGCGTGGTCACCTCGTCCACGAGCACGGGGATGCGGTCGCGGAAGGAGGGGATGGGCAGGATCGTCACCTTGGCGGTGAGGCAGTTCTGCCAGCCGCCGATGCCGTGGAGCATGAGGCCGTCGGAGTGCGTCACCACGTTGGCGTTGAAGTGGCGGTCCACCTCGGTCGCGCCCAGCACGACGAAGTCGATCATCGAGGCGAAGTTGCCCTTGCCGTGCCAGTTGTAGCTGGTGAAGGGGCTCGTGGCGACGTGCAGCGCGTTCTCGCGCATGGAGCGCACGCCGTCGAGGTCGAAGGTCTGGCCGTCGAGGATGGTGCCGATCAGCCCCTCCTCGAGCATCTCCACCAGGTACTTCGTGGAGCCGCCGCGCATGAAGGCGGCGCGGAAGCCGTCGGCCTTCATCATCTCGCGTAGGTAGATCGCGGTGGCGAGCGCCGTGCCGCCGGCGCCGGCCTGCATGGAGAAGCCGTCGCGGTAGTAGGGCGTGCTGCGGATGAAGGCGGCCGTCAGCTCGGCGATGAGCTGGCGGTCCGGGCTGCGCGTGAGCACGGTGGTGCCGCTGACGATCTGCGACGGATCGCCCACCCGCTCCAGCTCCACCACGAAGTCCACGTTGTTGCCCTGGATCTGCCAGGGCAGGCAGGGGAAGGGCACCAGGTTGTCGGTGACGACGATCACCCGGTCCGCGTAGAGGCTGTCCACGAGGCCGAAGTTCAGGCTCCCGCAGGCGCTGGGGCCGCGGTCGCCGGTGGCGTTGCCGAAGGCGTCGGCCGTGGGCGCGGCGAGGATGGCGATGTCGATGTGCACCTCGCCGTCCTGCACCGCCTGCCAGCGGCCGCCGTGGCTGCGCAGCACCGCGGCGCCCGCCATCTTCCCGTGGCTCGCGTTGAGCCCGAGCGGACCGTTGAGGCTGCCCTCCACGCGCCGCACGACGCCATTGCGCATGTGCTCGATCACCGGCGCGTGGCAGGGGAAGGCCGCGCTGGGAAACCAGACGAGGTCCTTCACGCCCATCTCGGCGGCGATGGCGAAGACCTGGTTCATCACCAGGTCGCCGTTGCGGAAGTGGTGGTGGCTGCCGATGGTCATGCCGTCGCGCAGCCCCGCGCGCTCCAGCGCCTCGCGCAGCGAGGGGACGCGCTTGTCGCCGCTGGCGGGGTAGTCGTTGCAGCTGGCGATGGCCGGCGCGGCCTTGCGGCCGCTGGGCCGGAAGCCGCCCACGCCCTGGAAGGGGACCTGGGCTACGGCGTTGATCACGCCGGGCACCCGGCGGCCGGCGGCATTGACGGTCCAGTCGCTCACGCCTGCACCTCCGCGTTCTCGCGCCAGTTCTCGGCCAGCAGTCCGCCGGCCAGGGCCAGTGTCACCGTGCGCTGCGCCCGCTTGACCACGGGGGCGTCGATCATCTTGCTGCCCAGGCTCACCACGCCGAGGCCGGCGGCCGTGGCCGCCTCGAAGGCCTGCACGATGCGGCAGGCCTTGGCGATCTCGTCGGCCGTGGGAGCGAAGGCGGCGTGGACCACGGGGATCTGCCGCGGGTGGATGCAGCCCTTGCCGTCGAAGCCGAGCTGCTTGGCCGCGCGGACGCTGGCGGCGAGGCCGTCCATGTCGTCCACGTCGCTGAAGACGGTGTCGATGGGCTGGATGCCCGCCGCGCGCGCGGCGTTCACCACCACGCTGCGCAGCCAGAAGCTCTCCTCGCCGCTGTTGCTGCGCTGGACGCCCAGGTCCGCGGTGTAGTCCTCCAGACCGATGGCCAGCGCCACCACGTCCGCGTGCGCCCGCGCGATCTCCAGCGCGCTCAGTCCGCCCAGCGCGCTCTCGATGATGGGCATCAGCCAGAGCGGCTCCGCGCGCCCGCAGTCGGCGGCGATGCGCGCCGCGCGCTCGGCGACGGCCCTCACCTCGGCCGCGCTCTCCACCTTGGGGATGAGCACGAGCTGCACGCCGTAGGGCACGATCCACTCCAGGTCCTCGAGCCCGCGCTCCCCCTGGTTGATGCGCACCATGCGTTCGGCGGCGCCGAAGTCGAGGGCGAGCAGTGCGCCGCGCACGAGGCAGCGGGCGGCGTCCTTCTCCGAGGGCGCGACGGCGTCCTCCAGATCCAGGATCACGGCGTCGGGGCGGTGGAGGCCGGCGTTGAGCATCAGCTTGGGCTGCGTACCGGGCAGGTAGAGGCGGCTGCGCCGGAAGCGGTCGCGCTTCGACGGGGCGAGCGCCACGCGCGTCGCGGGCAGCAGCGTCGCCGCCGGCGCCTGGTCGCCCAGCGCGCGGCGAACGGCCGTCTCGAGCCGGGCGTCGATGACGAAGGGGACGGCGCCGCTGTCGTCGATCGTCACGCGCGCGTGGGCGAGGCCCAGGCGCGCGAGGCCGTCCGCCAGCTGGGCGCGGATCGACGCGCCGTAGAGCGACTCCACCTTGGACTTCAGCGCGATCTCGATGCCATCGGCGGCGATCGGATCGACTTCGATCCAGCAGTCCGAGCGGACGTCCGCACCCCGGGCGCCCGCCGCGGCCTTGGCAGCGCACATGCTAGGCCTCGCTTCGTTGGAGGATCAGGCAGCCGGAACAAATAGCACGGGCCGGCGCGCGGGCGCAATGGCCGGCGGGACGGCGGCGCTCAGGCGTCCAGCGTCGACGCGCGCGTCAGCCGGCTGAAGCGCACGCCCTTGAGGCCGCCGATGCGGATGGCGAGCTTTTCGATCTCGTCGGGACGGCCCCGCAGGAGGATCACCTCGAGGCAGTGGTCGTGGTCCACGTGCACGTGGGTGCTGCACAGGACGTTCACGTGCCGGTTGTGCTGCAGCTGCGTGAGGCGATCGGCCAGGCCGCGCTGGTGGTGGTCGTAGCTGAGCGTCAGCGTGCCGAAGACCGTGCTGCGCCGGGCGGCCCACTTTTCCGCCACCAGCCGCTCGCGGATGAGATCCCGGATCAGTTCGGAGCGCGAGGCGTAGCCCTGGCCGGTGACGCGGCGGTCGAGCTCCTCGAGCAGCTCGGCCGGCAGGGAGACGCTGAAGCGCTGGAGCGTGTCGTCGGCCATGGCTCAGTCCCAGTCGTGGGCGTGGTAGTGCCCGTTCCCGTGGCGGTGCAGCAGGCCGGCGGCCAGCAGGCGCTCGCGGTCGTCGGCGAGCGGCGCCACGGGGCCATCGTAGAGCAAGCGGCCGTCGGGCGCCAGCAGCAGCGCGCGGCGGCCGAGTTCGGGCGCGAGGCTGAGGCGATGGGTGCTGACGAGCGTGGTGGCCGCGAGACGCGGCAGCAGGTCCACCAGCCAGCCGGTGGAGGGAGGATCGAGGTGGGCGGTGGGCTCGTCCAGCAGCAGCAGTTTCGGCTCGAGCACCAGCAGGCAGGCCAGGCCCAGCCGCTGCTGCTGGCCGCCGCTGAGGCGGACGGGCGGGCGGTCGAGGACTCCGGCCAGGCCCAGCTCCGCGGCCCAGTGTCGCGCGCGGTCGACCGCCTCGGCGTCGGCGAGGCCCGCCTGACGGGGACCGTAGGCGATCTCGTCGAGCACGGTGGGGTTGAAGAACATCAGTTCGGGACGCTGGAAGAGCAACCCCACCTCGCTGCGAAAGCGGCGGCGGAAACCCTTTTCGCGCAGCCGCGACTTGGACAGCGGCGCGCCCTCGTAGTCCACGGCGCCTTCGCCGGCGAAGAGCAGGCCGTCCAGCAGCTTGAGCAGGGTGCTCTTGCCGGCGCCGTTGCTGCCCAGCAGCACGACCTTCTCGCCTGCCTCGAGGCGAAAGCTGACGTCGCGGAGCACGGGCTCGGCGCCCGGGTAGGCGAAGCCGAGGGCGCGGGCCTCAATCAAGGTCGAACCCCCGGGAACGGAGGGCCTGGGCCAGCTCGAGGCCGTCGCTCTCGCTGCGGACGAGGAAGTTCCGCGCGGTGGCGGCCGTCTGGCGGTAGAGCAGGCGCAGGGTGGGACGCGAGGGCGACCGGCTCGCCAGCGCCAGCCGGAAGTCGCCCAGCACCCGCCTCAACAGGAGGACCTGCCCGCTGGCCAGCACCAGCAGCGCGCTGAGGCGCCGGAAGGGCGCCAGCGCGCGGAAGAGGTTCACGCGCTCCACCAGCAGCGCGCTGAGCCAGGCCAGCAGCAGCAGGCGCAGGTCCGTGCGCAGCAGGTAGGCTGCGCGGGAGCCCTCGGTCAGGGGCAGGAGCAGGGAGAGGTCGAGCACGACGAGAAAGGGCAGCGACGCCGCCAGCGCCCGCCGGCCCACCCGCGGCGCCGCGCGGCCTGCCGCGAGCACCGCCACGGCCAGCCCCGCGCCCAGCAGCAGCGGCCGGTGGATCAGCGTGGCCGCGACCACCGCCGCCAGGTAGAGCGCGAGCCCAAGGCGGTCCTTCATTCCGTGCCGCTCCGCGTCCAGCGCTCCAGTCCCCGGCAGACGGCCAGGGTCAGCGCGCCCTCGGCGATCCCCAGCAGCAGGTGCGGGACGAGCACCGCCGGCAGCGTCACGCCCAGCCCGTAGGGGAAGTAGAGCGGCGAGCCGTCGGCTGCGCGGCCGAGCGCCGGCTGCAGGCCGAGCGCCAGGGCGACGAGCAGCGCCGGCAGGGCCGTGGCGAGCCAGCCCGCGCCGAAGAGCGCGGCGCGCTCGCTCAGCGGCCTCAGCAGCCGCCAGCTCCACCAGGCCGCGCCGCCGCCGACCAGCCCCATGGCCAGCGCGTTGAGGGGCAGCGTGGTGATGCCCCCGACGCCGAAGACCAGCGCCTGCAGCAGCAGCACGCCCGAGATCGCGAGGAAGGCCAGGGCGGGGCCCACGCTCAAGGCCAGGATGCCGATGCCCGACGCGTGGGCGCTGGTGCCACCGGGCAGGGGCAGCGGCAGGCTCATCAGCACGAAGGCGAGCGCGGTGAGCGACGCCATGCGGGGCAGCAGGTCGAGGTCCCAGCGACGGCGCCCGCGACGCAGGGCCAGCGCCCAGGCGAGGGCCGCCACCCCCCAGCTGGGCAGGTAGAAGCGGGGGCTGAGCATGCCGTCGGGCACGTGCACGGTCGGTCGGGGCTCCCGGTGTTCAGTGGAGGGCGGAGAAGCTGAGCACGAGGCGGTAGTTCTCCTTGCCCTCGGCGCCCTGCTGCAGATCGTCCTCGTTGAGATCGGTCCAGCTGGGCAGCTTGACGCCCAGTCCCAGACTCAGGTTCGCATAGTAGGCGCGCAGGCCCGGCATCAGGTAGAGCATTCTACCGCCGGTGGCCTCCTCGCCGACCCCGTCCAGCGCGTCGCGGCCCAGGGCGAGGAAGTTGGCTTCCAGGTTGCTGTCCAGCCGGAACTTCCGCGCGGCGTTCTCGAGGACGCGCAGGCTCCAGGCGACGTTGGCCCGCTGCTCGCTGCCGAAGCGCACGGCGCTGCCGTCATCGTAGACGTGCTCGTTGAAGTGGATCGTCGACAGCTCGAGCGTGAACGTGTTGCGGGGACCCAGGGTCTTGGTGGCGGTGACGCCGGCGCTGAAGGAGGGCTCGCCGAAGCCCAGGGAGCGGCCGGGATCGATGGCGCCATCGGCGTCGGCCAGCTCCGAATCGCCCAGCGGTAGCGATGCGCCGCCGTACACGGTGAAGTGCCAGTCTTCCAGGTCGTCGAGGCTCTCGTTCGCGGGCACCCGGCGCAGGCCGCCGTCCCACGTGAAGCCCAGCACCGCCATCAAGTTCGGATCGGCGAAGCCGGCGGTGTTGTAGGCGTTGTTCTCCATCGTCTTCACGTTGTAGGGCCAGATGGCATAGACGGAGAGCCAGGGCCGAATCCCGTACCCCGCGCCGTAGAGCCAGAAGCGGTTCGTCGTGGCCTCGTCGTCGCGGGCGGCGGTGAAGGTCTCGAAGTCCGCCTGATCGAGCTTGAGGAAGACAAGCAGCGAGCCCTGGGGCAGGGTGGCCGAAGCGGAGGTCTCCACGGGCGCGCCGGGTCCCTCGAGACCGGCCGCGCCGAGAGAGGCGACACCGTGGTGGGCGCCCGCCTGCAGGGGGAGCAGGGCGAGCAGGCCGAGGGCCAGGACTGGACGCTTCATCATCGCCTCCGTGTGAAGAGCGCCAGGATTCCGAACAGGCCGGCGATCAGCGCCAGGCCCGCCACGAGACGGGCCGAGCGCTCCCAGAGCGAGGTCGGCTTCGCCTTGATCACGCCCGAGCTGTCCACCTGGACGGTGAGCGACGCGCCGTGGCCGTCCTCGCTCTCGGCCACCACCCGCCACTCGCCGGGCCGGTCGGGCAGGAAGAGCGCGCGGCCCTCGGCGTCGCAGCGCCCGGTGGCGAAGGGTACGTCCTCGCCCGGGGGGAAGACCTCGAAGTGCTCGTAGGCGAAGGGGCTGCCGTCGCCGTAGCGCAGCGTGACGACCACGGCCTCCTCACGGCTCACCGTTGCGGCCACCTCGTGCGCGCCGGCGGACGTCGCCAGGCAGAGGAGGGCGAGTGCCAGCAGCCGCCGCATCAGCGCGCGTCCTCGATCGAGAAGGTGAGGGCCGTGGTCTCGATGACCTTGTCGGCGACGTCGTCCACGAGGGGACGCTCCTGGGTGGCCTGGATGAGCTGCAGGCCCGGGCGCCGCAAGCGGACATTCACGCGGCCGTCGGCGGCGGTGACGCCGCGGGGGCTGCCGTCGTAGGCGACGGTCACGTCGGACTGGGGCGCGCCCGCGCGCGTCACGCGGACCGTGACCTTGTCGCCGGGCCGAAGCGTAAGCGGGTTCGTCAGCGGCGACAGCTCGAGTTCCGCGCCGAGGGGCGCCGCGAGGGCGGGGAGCCAAGCGGCGATCCCCTTGACGCTTTCCAGCGAGCGCCAACTGCCCAGGGGGTGCGCCAGCTCGGCGGGGGGCAGGTTGCGCGTGCCCTCCGTGCTCTTCGTCCAGACGCCGGAGCTGGTCGCGACGAGAAGCGCGGGAGCACCGGCGGGCCAGCCGGCGGCGCGGGCGGCCTCCGCAGCGAGCGTGAAGGGCGCGCCGTCGGCATCGAGACCACGCGCGCCCAGGATCCAGCCGGGGGGCAGCTCCAGCGCCGTGGCTCCGTGATCGCCCGCGTCGTGCAGGTGCCCGTAGCGGAGCGACCACCGTCCCTGGTCCGACTCCAGCCACAGATCGTGTGCGGCGGCGGAACTCGCCGCGAGCAGGCTCGCGGCGAGTAATACGACAGACCATTTCATGTTACCAGGGTAGTCGCCGGCGCCGCTTCCCGCAAGTCGAAACTGCGGGGGCGTCCCGCGGACGGCCTACTTCGCGCGGAGGGCGGCGAGCAGGGGCGTCACCCGCTCCAGCTTCTCCAGTTCCTGGACCAGCCCGATCACCTTGGCCTGCTTCTTCTTCGGCAGGCTGAGCCCGGCCAGGGCGGCGAACTTGGTCGTGAGCTCGGCGTCGCTCATCGGGTTGCGCGGGTCGCCCTTGGGGTAGTCCACCTTCGCGCGGCGGGGCTCGGCGCCCGCCAGCTTGAGGATCACCTCGGCGCGCTTGTACTGGGGGAAGGCGGCGTCGATGGCTGCGTCGGCCTCGACGCGCACCTTGCCCATCACCGTGGGCAGGACGGGGTCCTTGAGGCGCTTCTCGGTGAAGGAGTCGGTGGTGACGGCGCCGTCCAGCAGGGCGACGGCGATCACGTAGGGCAGCGAGTGGTCGGCCGTCTCCTTGGAGCTCGGGATGTACTTGCTCGGGTCGGAGAGGATGTCCTTGGCGCGCGCGGTGGTGCGCACCTCCACCCACTCGATCTCCTCGGGCTTGTAGCCGCCGCCCTCCACCAGGTCCAGCGCGCAGGAGATGGGCGAGTGCGTCAGCGCCTCGGTGGGGAAGGCCTTCATGCCGCAGCGCACGATGCGGAACTCGGCGCCCTGCGTGTCGCCCGCGGACTTGCCCTTCTTGCGCTTGGTGAGGAGGGCGTCGAGCCCGTCGGTCAGGATCTCGGGCTTCCAGGCGACGCCGGTCTGCGTCCCCAGGCAGTGGAAGAGCCCCTCCTTGCCCTCGAAGACCGCCTCCGGCCCCGTGTAGCCCTCGGCGGCCAGCAGCGCGCTGACGACGCCCTCGGCGCCGGCCATGGGGTCGACCGTGTTCTTCATCATCGAGAGCTTGCCGGCCACCACGCCGCCGAACGTGCCCTGGCGGCAACCGGCGATGCCCACGGCGTGCATCATCTGCTCGGGGCTGAGGCCGTAGAGCTTGCCGGCGATCAGCGGGGAGACGAACTGCGTCAGCGTGGCGTGGTGCCAGCCGATCTCGCGGATGCCGGGGTGGGCCGCCTCGCAGAGGCGCATCTCGATCTCGTAGGCGAGCACGGTGGCGACGATGAGGTCCTTGCCGCTCAGCTTCTGTTGCTCCACCAGCGACAGCACGGTGCCCAGCATGTCCGACGGATGGCTGGGGTCCTGCTCCCAGTAGATGTCGTTGAAGTCCATGATGCGGATCATGAGGTTGTTCAGGAAGGCCGCGTCGCGCGCGTTCGTCTTCCAGTCGGTGCCGATCACCGTGGCCTCGGGGCGGCCGCGGAAGCGGCGGAAGACCTTCTTGGCGATGCGCGCGTCGTGGGCCTTGGTGCCGCCCAGCGCGCAGCCCAGGCTGTCGAGCCAGAAGCGCCGCGCCTCGCGCACGGCGGCGGGGCTCAGGTGCTCCCACTTGAGAGCGTGGGCGAAGTCGGCGAGTTGACGGGACAGCGTGACGGCGGGCGCGGTGCTCACGGGATCCTCCAGGCGTTGGGGTGGGCGGCCGGTCGATGCGCGGCCGCGGCGAGATAATGGGGGCCCGGCGCGGCGCTGGCAAGCCCCGGCATGACCAGGAGATATAAAGATGGCCGGGGGACCCCAGAGCCCCCCGGCCAGTCAGGATGAGAGCGGGTGGCGTGTAGGTCGCGCCTCCGCTCTGCCAAGCCAGCGAGCGATCGATTTGGCCGAGTGCCTCACGAACTGTGAAGCGAGGCAAATCGATCGCGAGCGCTACTTCGCGAGCAACAGCTTCCGGCTGTCGCTCTGCCCGGCGCTCTCCAGGCGCGCCAGGTAGACGCCCGACGCCACCGGCTGGCCGGCGTCGTCCACACCGTTCCAGGTGATGCTGTGCGGGCCGGCGTCCATGACGCCCGTGCGCAGCGTGCGGACGAGACGGCCGGCGCTGTCGTAGATCCGCAGGCTCATGGGGCCGGCGGCGTTCAGCGCGAAGTCGATGCTCGTCTTGGGATTGAACGGGTTGGGGTGGTTGGCCGCGAGACCGAAGGCCGGCGCCGTGGGCGTCTCCACGCCGGTCAGGTCGCCGATCTCGGTGAGGAAGGCCGTGGCGGACTGCACCACGTCGCCGGAGTTCATGTCCCGGATCCAGACCGTGGCGCGGAGATTGTCGTAAACCCAGCTTCCGTCCAGCGGGGCGGAGACCGAGTAGCTGTGCGTGCCCGGCGTGCTGAGCACGTTGTCGCCGGAGACGATGGCCGGCCACTGGTGGCGGAAGGCCTGGTGGTGGACCGTCTCGCCGTTCCCGCCGGCATGCACGATGTTGTCCTCGGTGATCACCCAGAAGAGCTGGTAGTTGGCGCCCGGACGGATCGCACCGGTGACCACCTCGTTCACGGTGAGCTGGTCGATGCTGTCATCCCAGGCCAGGTCCATGTGCATGGGGCTCTTCCAGGTCTTGCCCTCGTCCATGGCCGCGATCATGGCGGGGCCGTCGTAGCCCACGGCCCAGGTCGCGTCGAGGTAGAAGTCGGGCACGGCGTTCACGCCGAAGGCGCTCACGAGGGCCTGGGACTGCGCCGGATTCGCCAGGTACATGATGTCGCCGCCGTAGGGCCACCACACGTGGATGCGCAGCATGGACACGTTGTTGCCCTGATCGGGCATGTAGTCGTCCACGAGCAGATTCGGGATGTAGCACGGCGGGCAGCCGCTGTTGGTGAAGAAGAAGGCGATGGGCACGTGCTGATCGAAGTAGGTGGTGAAGTCGGACAGGGCGGTGTCGTTGCCGGCGTCGCCGTCGCCCGCCAGCATCGTGCTGCCGCTGAGGTCGTAGTACTCGCCGGGGTCGGGAGTGAAGTTGGGGAAGTTGAGCACTTCCTGCAGGCCCGGCCCGAGGGCGGTGACGCTCATCGTCTGGCTGTAGACCACGCCACCCGAGTCGCTGATGTCGAGGGTGACGTCGAAGCTCTCGTCGGACTGGCCGAAGTTCTCCACCGTCACCTGGGGCGTCACGGGCGTGCCGCCGTCGAGGTTGCCGCCGCCGGGGCTCACGCTCACGGCGCCGACGTCGTGGCCGCTCGGCGTGTAGATGCGGACGTCGTCGATGAACCAGGAGTCGTTCGTGGCCGCGGTGCCGGTGTAGCGGAAGGCCAGGTAGACCGTGGGCTGCCCGGCCAGGCTCACGAGGTTCACCGTGGCCGGTTCGCCGCTGAAGTCGGTGATGCTGTGGTTGCCGGGGGTCTGGTCGGCGATGACGGAGAAGGAGCCCATGTCCGTCTGGCTGGTGGTGCTGGCCATGATCATGTGGTGGCCGCCGGTGGCCCAGTTCAGGGCGCGCTCGTACCACTCGAGCTTGGGATTGATCGCGCCGCTGAGGTCGATGGCGGGCAGGACCAGCCACTCGTTCTGGGGCGAGCTGCTCCAGAACACGGCAGCGCTGTAGGTGCCGGTGTGGTGGTCGTAGTTGCTGCGTCCCCAGGTGGGGCTGCCGGTCTGGATCGTGGCCCAGCCGGCGGGCGGCCAGGCGGTCTCGAATCCCTCGGTGAACAGGTTGTCGTCACGGTCGCCGGGGGGGACGGTGGATTGCACAGGCGCCGCCTGCACAGCGGGCACGACGAGAAGTCCCGCAAGGGCGAGGCAGAGCAGGACTCGCGCGGTCCATCCCGTCAGGGAATTGCGGTGGCTCATGGATTACCTCCGAAGTGAGATAGTGACCGGACGCCGAAAGCGCCGGCCCGGATTCCCGGCGATTCTAGCAAAAATGCGCCCCGGACCGGAGCGCATTCTTCAAGAATAGTGGAGGAGCCGGCCTATATCAGACGTCGGCCTCGGCTTCATTCACCCGGACCTCCACCGCCTCGCTGCGAAAATCGCCGTGCCGCGTGCAGTGGGCCTCGGCGCGCAGGGCCAGCGTCCCGGCCTCGGGGACCAGGTTGAGCGAGATCGCGGGGTTGCCGCCGGCCGGGCCGAGCAGGCCCTGGGCGAAGCGGACCTCGGCGAGCAGGTGGTCGCCGTCGTAGAGGCGCAGGGCGTCGATGAAGTGGTCGGGCGCGTCCGGGTGCTCCTGCTCGTGGCCGACGCGAAGGCCCACCGGCAGGACGTCGCCGGCCTCCACCTCGCGCACGCAGTGCACGAAGGGCTGGTGCTGGTCGTCGTGGGTGTCTTCGTTGCGTTCGCTATTGGCTTCCATCTCGTCGCACTCCGGTCGGTTGACTTGGCGGTACAGGCGCGGACTCGAGCATGAAGTGTCGCCGATCGCGGGGTCTGTGGCAAGGGAGCCGCTCATGCCGCCGGAAGTGGTGACTTGAGCCGCGCCTGGCTCAGTCGCTAGTCTGTTGCGGTGACCCCAGCCAACGGAGGAACGAGGAATGAAGACCAGCCGTTGCTTCGCCGTTGTCCTGTGCCTGTATGGCTTGCTCTCTGCCATGCCGGCCAAGGCTCGCATCGGATTCGAGGCGGGAAATGAGAATGTGGACACCGACCGCTATTCCGTGGTGATTCTTGGCGCGTCCCTCTTGGGCACGGGGGCCGTGCTTCTGATGATCCACAACGAGCTGGATCGCCAGGCGGAACAGACGGTCGAATCGATGAGCCGGTTGATCACTGCCCTTGACGACAACACCCTCACCGCTCCCGACAAGGATCACTTCTACAGCGGGCAACTCAAGGGGGTTGGGCTGTTCTTCGTGGTTGCTGGGACTGCGGCGGTGCTGGCCTCGATCGTGAGGACTGATCGGGCGGGTGAGAACGACGAGTCTGCCCGTCTCGATGCCCCCGGCCGGCAGGGCTGGCATGCCGGCATCGCCCCGCATGGCGCCGACGGCTTCAGACTCGGCGTGTCCCGTCGCTTCTAGGGAGCCGGCTCAGCCGACGATGTCCTCGCCGCCGTCCACGCCGATGACGTTGCCCGTGATCCAGTCGGTGCCGGGCCCCGAGAGGGCGACGAGGGCGCCGGCCACGTCCTCCGGGGTGGTGAGGCGACCGGCGGGGTTGCGCTCCCTGGCCATGTCGAGGATCCGCGCGTTGCCCGGGATCATGCGCAGGGCGGGGGTGTCGGTGACGCCCGCGCGCAGCGCGTTCACGGTGATCCCCCGCGGCGCCAGCTCCATGGCCATCTGCCGCGTGTGGCTCTCCAGGGCCGCCTTGGCCGCGCTCACCGCGCCGTAGCTGGGCATCACCCGCGCGCCGCCCGACGAGGTCATGGAGAAGATCCGCCCGCCCTCGCCCAGCAGCCCCGCGTCCAGCAGTTCCTGGGTCCAGTAGACGAGGCTGTGGGCCATGACGTCGAGGGTCATCTCCATGCGGTCGCGGCCCATGAACTTGGCCTCCTCCTCCGCGCCCCCCGGCACGGGGAAGAAGGGGAGCAGCGAGCCGAAGGCCAGGCTGTGCAGCAGAACTTTGACGCGCTCGACGCCGGCGCCGCGCAGCGCGTCGAAGACCTCGGCGCGCTTGTCCTGGCTGGAGGCGTTGACGTTGAAGAAGAGCGCCTTCACGCCCAGCGCCTCGATCTCCGCGATCAGCGCCTGGACCTTGGGCAGGGTGGCCTTGCGGTCCAGGTGGACGCCGGCCACGTTGCAGCCCGCCCGCGCCAGGGCCAGGGAGCTGGCCGCGCCAAAGCCGCTGGACGCGCCGAGGATGAGGGCCCACTGGCCCTTGAGGCTGGAGGGTTGGCTGGTCATCGTCGCCTCCGGAGGGGGTTGCGGCAGGATTAGCACGGCGGGCCGGGAAACGTCAACGCGGGGTCCTCTGGCGCGGCGGGGCGGCCCGTGGCATACTGCTCGGCGTCACCGCCTCGTGACGCGCCCTTGCCGGGCTCCCGGGCGGTTCCCTCGCTTCCGTGGAGGCCAGCGTGCGCGGCAGCGTCGCCCTGTTCACCGACCCCAGCGGGCTCGCCCACGACACGGGGCGAGGACACCCGGAGCGGCCCGGCCGCCTCGCGGCCCTGGAGCGGCTCTTCGCGGGGCTGGACCGCGAGCGCTTCCCCTGGAGCCGCGCGGCCGAGCCCGCCGCCGAGGACACGCTGCTGGCCGTGCACACCGCCGGCCACCTGCAGCGGGTGCGCGCGCTCTGTGCCGCGGGCCCCGGCTACTTCGACCCCGACACGCCGGTGGTGCCGGCCAGCTGGGACGCCGCCCTCCGCGCCGCCGGCGCCACCGCGGAGGCCGCGCGGGCCGTGGCCCGTGGCGACGCGCGCCGCGCCTTCGTCGCCGTGCGCCCGCCGGGCCACCACGCCGAGCCCGGCCGCGCCATGGGCTTCTGCCTGTTCAACAACGTCGCCGTGGCCGCCCGGGCGCTCCAGGACGAGGGCCTGGCGGGCAAGGTCGCCATCGTAGACTTCGACGTCCACCACGGCAACGGCACCCAGGAGGCCTTCTGGGAAGATCCCTCCGTGCTCTACGCGAGCTGTCACCAGTCGCCGCTCTTCCCGGGCACGGGGCGGCGCAACGAGGTGGGGGCGGGTCCGGGCCTCGACTTCACGGTGAACCGTCCGCTGACCCCGGGCAGCGGCGACGAGCAGGTGCTGCACTGGGTCGAAGGGGAGCTGACCACGGTGCTGCGGCACTACAAGCCGAACTTCATGCTGGTCTCCGCGGGCTACGACGCCCACGCGGCCGACCCCCTGGCCCAGCTCGAGATGAGCACCGAGGGCTACCGCAAGCTGACGGCCCACCTTGCCGCCCTGGCGGACGAACTCTGCGACGGCCGCCTGGTGGCCACGCTGGAGGGCGGCTACGAGCTGGGCTCGCTCACCGAGTCCGTGGCGGCCACGCTCGAGTCCTTTGCCGGCTAGGGGTTGCCGCGGCCTGGGCCCTCTGCTATCTTGCGCGCTCGCCAGGGCCGGGGCGGCCCGAGACAGGACGAGGACGTGCCATGAAGATCATCGCCACCCAGATTCGCGCCGGCCAGGTTCACCAGGTCGACGGTGAGCTGTTCCGGGTCGCCGACATGACCCACGTGACCCCGGGCAAGGGGCCGGCCCACGTGCAGGTGAAGATGAAGAACCTGCAGACCGGCACCAACAAGGAGGTCCGCTACGGGTCCTCCGACAAGGTGGAGAAGGTGGACGTCCTGAGCCGCAAGATGACCTACAGCTACCAGGACGGCAGCGACTACGTCTTCATGGACGACGAGACCTACGAGCAGGTCCACATGCCCGGCGACCTGATCAGCGACGCGCTGCCCTACCTCGTGGAGAACACCACCGTGGACGTCCAGTCCTTCGAGGGGCGCGTGCTCGGCATCGATCTGCCGAAGGTGGTGGAGATGACCATCGTGGAGACGCCCCCCGAGGTGAAGGGCGCCACGGCCACCGCCCAGACCAAGCCCGCCACCCTCGAGACCGGGCTGGTGGTCACCGTCCCGGGCTTCGTGGGCTCCGGCACGCGCATCCGGGTGGACACCGCCACCGGCAAGTACCTCGAGCGCGCCTGAGCCATTTCCTCCGCCAGACACGGCATTGACAGACCCCCGCGGGGGCGCTTTCTTGTCGTCGACAAGAGTTGCGGGTCCGAATAACTGTCGACGTCGACGGAAACGGCCGCAACCCGCTGAGGAGGCTCACGATGTCGGATTCCGGGGACAAGCGGGACGCCCTCCGGCAGGCGGCCCTGGACTACCACGCCGGCGGCGAGCGCCGCGGCAAGATCGAGGTCGTCTCCACCAAGCCCTGCGTGACCCAGCGCGATCTCTCCCTGGCCTACACTCCCGGCGTGGCGCAGCCCTGTCTCGACATCGCGGAGGACCCGCGCCTCGCCCGCCAGTACACGGCCAAGGGCAACCTCGTCGCCGTGATCAGCAACGGCACGGCGGTGCTGGGTCTCGGCAACATCGGCGCGCTGGCGGGCAAGCCCGTCATGGAGGGCAAGGGCGTCCTCTTCAAGCGCTTCGCCGACATCGACGTCTTCGACATCGAGCTGGACCAGAACGACCCCGAGGCGATGATCGCCGCGGTCCGGGCCATGGAGCCCACCTTCGGCGGCATCAACCTCGAGGACATCAAGGCCCCCGAGTGCTTCGAGATCGAGGAGCGGCTCAAGGCCGAGATGAACATCCCCGTCTTCCACGACGACCAGCACGGCACGGCCATCATCTCGGGCGCGGCGCTGATCAACGCGCTGGAGCTGGTGGAGAAGGACATCAGCAAGATCAAGGTGGTCTTCAGCGGCGCCGGCGCGGCGGGCATCGCCTGCGCGAACTTCTACGTGTCGCTGGGCGTGCGCCCCGAGAACGTGCTGATGGTGGACAGCAAGGGCGTGCTCTGGAAGGGGCGTGGCGACGAGGGGCGGAACAAGTACAAGGACAAGTACTACCGCGAGACCAAGGCCCGCACGCTGGCCGACGCCATGGCGGGCGCCGACGCCTTCTGCGGCGTCTCGGTGAAGGACACGCTGACGGCCGACATGGTGAAGTCGATGGGGGACAAGCCCATCATCTTCGCCATGGCCAACCCGGATCCCGAGATCACCTATCCCGAGGCCAAGGCCGCGCGGCCGGACTGCATCATGGCCACGGGCCGCAGCGACTATCCGAACCAGGTGAACAACGTGCTCGGCTTTCCCTTCATCTTCCGCGGCGCGCTGGACGTGGAGGCCACGGCCATCAACGAGGAGATGAAGCTCGCGGCGGCGCACGCACTGGCCCGGCTGGCCAAGGAGGAAGTGCCCGAGTCGGTGAAGCGCGCCTACGACGACAGCGAGCTGAGCTTCGGGCCCGAGTACATCATCCCCAAGCCCTTCGACCCGCGCGTGCTGGTCTGGGAGGCTTCCGCGGTGGCCGAGGCCGCCATGGCCACGGGCGTGGCGCAGCAGCCCATCGACCTCGAGGAGTATCGCGAGCGCCTGCTCGAGCGCCTCGACTGGTCGCGCGAGGTCATGCGCAAGTTCCACGTGCTCGCGCGGCGCGATCCGAAGCGCATCGTCTTCCCCGAGGGCACGCATCCCAAGGTGGTCTGGGCTGCCAGCGAGGTGGCCAGCGAGGGCATCGCGCGCCCGGTGCTGCTCGGCCGCGCGGACGAGATCCGCAGCCGCTTCGAGGAGCTGCACCACGACGCCGAGGGCGTGGAGATCGTCGAACCCAAGAGCTCTCCGCAGATGGACGAGTACATCAAGGCCTACTACAAGCTGCGTCAGCGCAAGGGCGTTACCCAGTCGCGGGCGCAGCACGACCTGCGCGACTACTTCGTCTTCGGCACGATGATGGTCAAGCAGGGCCATGCCGACGGCATGGTGGCGGGCGTCAGCGTGAACTATCCGCAGGTGCTGAAGCCGGCGCTGCAGATCATCGGACCGCGGCAGGGCGGGCGACTGGTGGCGGGCATGTACATGCTGGTCCACGAGCACAAGCTCTACTGCTTGGCCGACTGCTCGGTGAACATCGCGCCCAAGGCCGAGGATCTGGCGGAGATCGCCCTGCTCGCCGCCACGGAGCTGGATCGCCTGCACATCGTGCCCCGCATCGCCATGCTCTCCTTCGCCAACTTCGGCTCGGTGCGCGAGCCCGAGACGGAGAAGGTCGCCGAGGCCGTCCGGCTGATCAGGGAGCAGCGGCCCTACCTGGTCGTCGACGGTCCCGTGCAGGCCGACGTCGCCCTGGACCAGGCGATGCTGCGCGAGTACTTCCCCTTCACCGAGCTGAAGGGCCGGGCCAACCTGCTGGTCTTCCCCAACCTGGACGCGGGCAACATCGCGCTCAAGCTGCTCCAGAAGTTCAGCAGCGCCCACACCTACGGCCCGATCATGCTGGGCATGGACAAGCCCATCCACCTGGTCGTGCGCGGCAGCGACGTGAGCAGCATCGTCAACCTCACGGCGATCGCCACGGTGGACGCCCAGACGGTGGCCCACCGCGAGCAGCAGCTCCGCGAGGCGCTGAACTACGCCACCTAGAAAAGAGGTCGCGGCGACGCCGCGGACCGGCTAGCATCGGGGCCCGGGCCACGCCCGGGCCCTTTCCCTTGCCACGGAGACGCGCCATGGAACGCCCGCTCGCCGAGACCGCCCTGCCGGAACTGCAGGTGGAGAGCCTTGCCGCCGGCGGCGACGGCGTGGGACGGCTGGAGGGGCAGGCCGTGTTCGTCGCCGGCGCCGTGCCCGGCGACCGCCTGCGCGTGCGGCTGGGTCAGCGCCGCGCGCGCTGGGCGAAGGCGGAGATCGTCGAGATCCTGGAGCCCGGCCCCGGACGCCGGAGCGCGCCCTGCCCGGTGGCCGACGACTGCGGCGGCTGCCAGTGGCAGCAGGTCGATGACGCGCTGCAGCGCGAGGCGCGCCGGGACATCGTGCTGGACGCCCTCACGCGCATCGCCGGGCTGGACGTCGCCGCGCTGCCGCCCGTGGACCTGCCGGCCCCGACGCCCGGCCTCGGCTACCGCCGCCGGGCGGAGTACCGCCTGCAGAGCCTGGGCGGCGGGCGCGTCGAGCTGGGCTTCCTGGCCCGGGGCAGCCACCGTCTCGTGGACCACGAGCGCTGCCTGCTGCTCGAGGCGCCGCTGGCCGACGCGGTGGCGAGTCTGCGGGAGACCCTCGTGCGGAACCTCGTCCGTCCGGCCGCCGCGCTGCTCGAGCTGACCCTGCTGGAGGGCGCCGGCGGCGGCTCGCCGGAGCTGCAGCTGCTGGCCACCCTGGACGACGCCGCGCGCCGCGTCCTCCCGCCGCTCCTGGCCGACTGGCGTCCGCCGGGCGTGGGGGCCGTGCACGTCGCGCTGCGGGACGCCGAGGGCCACACGCTTCGCGAGGCCCAGGGCGCGCCCTTCCTGCTCGAGCGCGTGCAGCTGGACGCCCCCGGCGGCCAGCGCCTGGACTACCCGCTCTACACGCGGCCGGGGGAGTTCGTGCAGGCGAGCCGGGCCGCGAATCGCCAGCTGCTCGACGCCCTGCTCGGCATCTTCGATCCCGGCGGCGAGCCCTGGGTGCTGGACCTCTTCTGCGGCGCGGGCAACCTGAGCCTGCCGCTGGCGCTGCTCGGCGCCAAGGTGCTCGGGCTGGAGACGCGCCGCAGCGCCCTGCGCAGCGCCCGCAAGTCGGCCCGCGACGCGCGCTGCGCGCGCGCCCGCTTCCGCGCCGGCGAGGTGGCGGAGCTGCTGCCCGAGCTGGCCGCCGACGGACGCAAGTACCGCACGGTTCTGCTCGATCCGCCGCGCCAGGGCGCTCCGGAGCTGGAGGCGCAGCTGGATCCGCTGGGCGTGGAGGAGATCATCGCCGTCAGCTGCCACCCGGCGAGCTTCGCACGCGACCTGGGCGGCTGGGTGGGCCGCGGCTTCGCGCTGCGCGAGCTCCAGCTCTTCGACTTCTTCCCGCAGACCCATCACGTGGAACTGCTGGCCCGCCTCACCCGGGCCTAGCGCTCGCGTCTGCGCTTGCGCGGCGCCCGCGTCCGTGCTTGGATGCCCGCACGCGCAGCAAGGCGGACGACACCCATGGAACGCAGAAGCTACTCGATCACCGGACGCGTGCAGGGCGTGGGCTACCGGGCCTTCGCGCGGACGGTGGCCCGCGGACTCGGTCTCGCCGGCTGGGTCTCCAATCGCCCGGACGGCTCGGTGGAAGTGCTGGCCGAGGGCACGCCGCGGGCGCTGGCCAATCTCGAGGCCCGGTTGCGGGAGGGTCCGCCCGGCGCCGTCGTGACGGCGGTCGCGCGGGGCGACGCCGCGGGCGAGGAGCGCTTCAGCCCGGGCGACTTCGAGATCCGCTTCGGCTAGCTCACTCGTAGGTGGGATCTTCGTCGTCGAGGCCGTGGTCGATGAGTTCCTGATGCGCGTCCCGCCGGGCCAGGCAGGCGCTGCAGTACCACAGCTCCTGCAGATGCTCGTCGGGCACGAGCTCCTCGGTCGCGCCGCAGTAGACGCAGTGCGCCCCCCGGCCCTTCTCCTCCACGGGCACCACCGCTAGCGGTTGCGCACGGCCGCGAAGGCCTCGCGCACGGGCTCGTAGTCCGCGTCCACGCCCTCCACCAGGCTGTCGATGCTGTAGAGGTCGCTGAGGATGGTGTGGCCGCTGTGGTCGTCGCCCATGGCGAGCAGCGCCGACTTCACCTTGGCCACCACGCCGGGGTGCTCGGTGAGCATGGGCGCCGTGACCGTGAAGGTGTCTCCGGGAATGGGGGGCGAGAAGAAGATGGGCTGAAGCTGCCGGGCCTCGGCGGCGCTGATGAACTCCTCGGCGGTCCAGGCGCCGGCCTTGCCCTGGGGGTCGTCGGCGAAGGTGGCGCCGGCGTCGACCTTGCCGGCGAGGATGTCGCGGATCACGGCGCTGTGCCCGCCGGCGTAGGTGATCTCCGCGAAGAAGTGGTCGGGGTCGATGCCCTCGCCCAGCAGCGCGCTCATGGGCACCACGTAGCCGGAGGTCGAGCCGAGGTGCGTGAAGGCGATGCGCTTGCCCTTGAGATCGCCCAGGGACCTGATGCCGCTGTCCCGCCGCACCAGGATCACGCTCCAGTAGTAGGGCTGACCGCCGCGCACGCACTTCAGGAGGATCTGCGCGTCCGCCACCTGCGAGGCGGTGACGTAGCCCAGCGGCGACAGGAAGGCGAAGTCCACCTTGCCCTCGGCGATGGAGCGGATGAGCTGGCTGTAGCTCTCGGCGATCACCGGCGTGGCGCGCAGCCCCGTGCGCTCCTCGAGGAAGGCGGCGAAGGCGTTGGACTTGATGCGGATGATGCCCGGGCTGTCGCCGCCGTTGAAGCCGATGCGCAGCGGCTGGTCGGCGTCGCCGGGGGTGGCGATCGCGACCGCGGGCAGGAGCAGGAGAACGAGCAGGGCGAGAACGACGGCGCGGCGGGCCATGGCGACCTCCCCGGATGGCGATGGCGGCTGGATGAGGTTCAGGCTGCCACAGGCCCGCGCCGCTGTCAACGCGCGGACTACTGCAGCGCGCTGGGCGGCAGCACGCTGAACTGGCCGCGCCCGCGCGCGCTGGCGCCGCTGACCCGGTCGAGCACCTCCACCTCCAGCACGTAGCTGTCCTCGGCGAACTCGGCGGCGGGAATGCTGAGCGGATGGCGGGCCATCTCGCCGCCGTGGCGGTCGGCGAAGGTGCTGCCCGCCTCGGCGTCGTCCGCCTCCTGCCGCGTCCAGAGCCAGGAGCTCTTGACCACGGGGTTCTTCGGCCGGATGCGGTAGGTGACGGTGTAGTCGTTCAGTCCGTCGGCGTCGGTGGCGAGGCCATAGACCTCGAAGTAGAGCTGGATGTTCCGGTCGGTGGCGTAGGCGTGGAGGGGATGGGGCGTCACGATCCATTCGCCGTGCGCGAAGCGGGCGGGCGCCTCGCCGCGCTGGAGGCCGCTGGCGAAGGCGACGTCGCTGATCAGGAGGCTGTCCGGCGGGAAGCCCGGCACGCTCACGCGCGTGTCGAAAACCTGCAGCCGGTGCGTGCGTTCGTCCTCCAGCCGCAGCGCCAGGCGATAGTCGCCGGGCCGCAGCTGCACCGCCGCCAGGCCCGGCAGGAGCAGGGGGCGGCGCGTGTCCTCCAGGGACTGCGCGTAGACGGGCTGGCGGTCCTCCACGCTCGCGGCGACGCGCTCGTCGGCGTCGTAGAAGACGGCCCGCCGCAGCAGCGCGGCCGCGAAGTCCTGGCGTCCCTCGTCGTAGGCGAAGCCGAGATCGTTGAGCCGCACCTCGTGGGTCAGCTCGACGCGGCTGCGTCCATCGGCGCCGCGAAAGCAGTCCACCGCGAAGACCGCCCAGAGCGGCTCGGCCTTGAAATCGTGCACGTAGGTGTCCGTGCGATCCCGCCGGTTCTCCAGGTACGCCGCCTCCATCTTGCGGAACTTGCTGCCCATGAGGTCGGCGAGCAGCTTCTGGTTCTTGATCTCGAGCATGTTGACGATCTCGCCCTCGGCGAGCTGCCGCATCAGGTCCTGGTAGGCCAGGGGATCGCTCTGGCGTAGGTCGGTGAGGAGCTGCGCGTCCTCGGCCTGGCTGTCCTGCATCACGGCGCGCTCGAGGCGGTAGGAGACGTCCGGGCGGGAGGACGGCGTCTCGTCCCAGGCCTGTTCCCACTCGCCGTCGAGGTTCCAGTCGGCGTAGGTGGCGCGCATGGGCGGGTGCAGCCAGATCCAGATGAGCCGCGCCGGGTGGTGGCCGGTCTCGTCGAACCACTCGTCGATCTCGCTGGTCTCGTCGGGCGGGCCGAAGAGGACGTAGTCCTTGCCGCGCTGGTCGAGTCCAATGGCGTTGTCCGCCGGATACAGCGCGCGGGCGGTCTCCAGGCGCTTGAGATGCTCCTCGCGCCGCTCGTTGACCGGCGTGGTCGGCGTGGGGTCCTTGTCGAGCCAGAAGCGGCGGACCCAGTCGTCCAGCGCGGCGGCGTCGGGCTGGGCGAGGAGGCGGGACTCCTCGCCCCGGCTCAGGATGGGCGCCAGGTCCTGCCAGACGTAGCGCTTCCACGCCGGCAGGGTCGCGGGGTCCACGGCGTCGGCCCCCCGGACCGCGGCGGCGATCGAGAGCACGGCGAACGTCGCCAGCAGCCAGCGGCCTGCGCGCAGGGTCGGACTCATCGGCGCGTGGACCTCACTTGAGAAGGGTCAGCTTGAGGCGGTCCGACCACGGGCCCGCCGTCACGCGCAGGTTATAGACGCCCGCGGCCAGCGAGTGCCCGTGTCCGTCTCGGCCGTCCCAGGTCCAGGAGTGCTCGCCCGCGTCCAGGCGCCCGAGGAACTCCTCGCGCAGCCGCCGGCCCGAGGCGTCGATGATCTCCACCCGCACCGGCGCGTCCGCCGGCAGGGCGAAGTCCACGCGCGTGCTGGGGTTGAACGGGTTCGGGAAGGCGCCGGCGAGCGCGAAGCGGACGGGCAGCGCGTCGTCGACGGGCGTGTCGTTCTGCCCGATGCCGCTGGCGACGCCGCTGTAGCCGCTGCCGTAGGCGCCCATGTCGTAGGCGCTGACGCGGTAGTAGAACGTGGTCTCGCCGTCGGGCACGTCGTCGCGCCAGGTGGATGCGGCCGGGTCCACGAGGGCCACCCGGTTGGCCGCCGACGGCGCGAAGCTCGCGCTGTCGCCGCGGTAGACGGCGTAGCCCAGCAGATCGGCCTCGAGGTTGTCGTCCCAGTCCAGCTCCACGAACCAGGCGCGCGGGCCGCCCGCGACCACGGTGAGACCCGTGGGCGACGCGGGGCGCAGCACCGCGGCGGCGGGTCCGCCGTAGGCGCCGATGTCGCTGCGGCCGCCGTCCACGTCGAGGAGGGCCGGATCGCCGCTGTCGAGGGCGGGCGAGTCGTAGTGGAGATGCAGGTCGCCGGCCGGCCGGTCGGCGTAGAGCGGGTCGGCGTGGGTGTCGCCCTCGCTGCTCGCGAAGCCGAGGTAGTCGCCGCTGCCGCCGTTGCCGAAGAAGTTGTTGTAGGCGGCCGTGGGCAGCGAGGCGCCGCTGGCGAAGATCGGCGGGCCGCCGCCCAGGTTGGTGAACTGGCTGTTGCGGATGGCCACGGGGGCGTTGTTGCAGGCGATCGCGCAGCCGGCGAAGGTGTTGGCCACCCCGTCCACGCTGCAGTTGACGAAGCTGCCGCTCGCGCCCGCCGCGTAGAAGGCCGCGCCCTGGATCGCGACCTCGTCGCCGCGGAAGCGGCAGTTGTGGACGTCGAGCACGGCGCCGGCCAGCGCGTGGATGGCGCCGCCGAAGTTGGTGGTCGCCGGGTCGCCGTTGCCGCTGAAGTCGCAGTCGCCGAGCGTGAGCGGTCCGCTCGCGCGCAGGCCGCCGCCGGCGAGGGCGCTGTTGTCGGCGAAGCCGCAGCCGTCGCAGACCACGCTGCCGACGGCCTCGATGGCCCCGCCGCCAGGCCCCGCCAGATTGCCGGTGAAGCTGGAGGCCGCGAGGTCCACCGCGCTCGTCGCGTCCACGTAGAGCGCGCCGCCGCTGTCGTCGGCCGTGTTGGCGCTGAAGGTCGCCTCGCCCAGCAGGGTGCTGCCGGCGAGGTGCGCGGCGCCGCCCCGGCGGTCGATGGCGATCTCGTGGGTGGCGCTGTTGCCCTCGAAGCTGCAGCCCTCGAGGGTCACGGTGGCGTTGTAGAGGCCGAGGCCGCCGCCGCGGAGCGCGGCGTTGCCCTCGAAGCGGCACTGGCTCAGGGTGACCGCCGTGTTCGCCACGAAGGCGCCGCCGCCGCCGGAGACGGTCTCGTCGCTCAGGTTGGCGCCGGCGAAGGTGAGGTGGCTGAGCGTCGGCGCGCCCGCCTTCACCAGGAGATTGCCGCCGTAGCGGCCGAGGTCGGGGTAGTAGCCGGAGGCGCCGCCGCCGTTCTCGAGGCGGAAGCCGTCCACGACGCAGGCCGCGCCGAAGGCCGCCTGGTCCAGCACGAGCAGGGGCTGGATGCCGTTGCCCTGCAGGGTGCTGGGCGCGCCGGCGGGATCGCGCGTCTCGTAGTCCTCGCTCCAGCCGCCGAGGAGCGCGAGCTCCTTGTCGGGACTCACGATGCCGACCGTCGCGACCACCGATCCGCGCACCGCGATCGTGTCGCCCGCGAGCGCGAAGTCGATGGCCTCGGGCAACGTGGCGAACTCCTCGGGGAAGGCGAAGAAGCTCCCGCCGCCCAGGGCCTGGAAGCCGTTGATGCGGCCGGCGCCGAGCAGGCCGCCGTAGCCCGGGTTCAGCGCGTCGATGTCGTCGCAGGTCTCGGTGAGGCGCGCGAACACCGCGGCCGCGTTGGCGCTGCTGCGCTGGCCGGCGAAGAGCGTCCAGTAGATCTGGGCCATGAGGCCCGCGGTGATGGGGCTCGAGAACGAGGTGCCCTGGGTGGAGACGTAGCCGTCGATCGCCGTGGTCATGATGGCGACGCCCGGCGCGCAGACGTCCACCCAGGTGCCGTAGTTCGAGAAGCTCGCCTTGCCGTCGGCGATGTCGGTGGCGGCCACGTCGACGCACTGGCCCGTGCCGCCGAGGAAGTCCGCCACGCTGGAGTTGTCGTTGCCGGCCGAGACGGCCATCAGCACGCCGGCGCTCTGGCAGGCGTTGACGGCGCTCTGCAGGCCCGGCGTGTAGCTCGAGCCGTAGCTGAGGTTGATCACCTGCACGCCCTTGACGCGGGCGTAGTTGAACGCGCTGGCCATGTAGGTGGAGTAGGAGACGGCGGTCATGCCGCCTTCGCCGTCCTCCACCGCGAAGCCGATGCGCACGGGCAGCACGCGGATCGACCAGCCGATGGACGCGATGCCGACGCCGTTGTTCGCGATCGCGCTCACGCAGCCCGCGCAGCTGGTGCCGTGGCCCTGGAAGTCGTTGGGGTCGTTGTCCTCCCCCGCGTAGTCCTCGCCGGCGTAGGGGCCGGAGCCCACGTTGACGAAGTCCCAGCCGCGCCAGTCGTCCGCGTAGCCGTTGCCGTCGTCGTCCACCCCGGGGATGCCGTTCAGCTCGCTGTAGTCGGTGCTCAGGTTGCCGTCGAGGTAGCCGGGCCCCGTGCCCGCGAGGTCGGGATGGTCGAGGTCGACGCCCGTGTCGCAGACGGCCACGACCACGCTGCTGTCGCCGAGGCTGTGGCCCCAGGCGCCCTTGGCCCGCAGGGTGCCGACGCCGCCGTTGGTGATCAGGTAGTACTGGGCGCCGAAGTTGGGATCGTTGGGCGTGACGATGTCCACCGGGCTGCGCGTCACCGCGCAGCGGAGCACCGGCCAGGCGCTCGCCACCTGGGGCAGGGCCATCAGCGCGTCGCAGAGCGCCCGGATGTCCGCGGCCGGATCGAGCCGCGCGGTGAAGAAGCGGTCGCGGAAGTCGCCGAAGCCGGCCGGCGGCGCCTGCTGGAAGAAGAGGCCGTCGAGCGCGGTCAGGCCGTGCTGGGCGAGCAGGGCGTCGACCGCGGCGGCGCCGGTGCGCCGCTCGGCGGTCACCCGCGATGGGTTCGGCGGTGCGGCCACGAGCTGCAGTTCGAGCAGGCCCGGCACCACGCGGCCGGGCGCGGCGGCGAAGACCTCGTCCAGCGCGGCGCGCGTGGCCTCCGGCCCGAGGGGGGTGAGGGCCGAGCCCGGCCCGGCGATCCCGAGGAGGCCGATCAGGACGAGTAGAGCGGCGGCACTGCGCGTGTTTCGAGACATGGGGACGCTCCTGCGCTGGACGTGATGGACCGGCGGCCCGCCGGGGCCGACACGGCCAAGATAACCCAGGCGCGCGATCGGCTCAAAGCGGAGAACGCGGCGCGAAGACGCCGATCCTCCATGATTTCGGTCCTTTAGGCGTTGACTCGCCCAGGGGCCGGTGATATCTTTCGCCGGCTTCTCCAAACTGCCCCTCATCACAGAGACCGAGAGTTTTGGAAGGGAGTTCGTCCATGAAGATGACGACCGACCCGGGCCGCCGCGCCGTCCGCATGCTGGCGCTGGCACTCGTCCCCGTGACGATGTCCCTGGCGGGTTGCAGCAAGAAAAAGATCGAGAATCCCTACGAGCCGGCCACGGTGACGCAGGCCGTGAGCGGGGAGAGCACGAACAAGCTCTTCAAGTTCGAGCTCGCCTCGCCGAAGATCCTCGCGATCCAGGGCAAGCTCGCCCTGCTGGCCGACGGGGATCGCCTGGAGTTCCTGGTCGCGGACGACCTCTCGCTGCTGTCCAGCGTCGACCCCGGCTACAAGCTGGGTGTCCGCCGTGAGTGGGGCACGAATCCCGACGTCTACCTGGTGCTCGAGCACGTCATCGACGGGGCGGACACGTCCTTCGTCACCGCCGACGAGGCGCCGGTCTTTCCCAGCTACCAGAACTTCGCCTCCTTCGACCGCAGCGCCTACATCGATCTGGGCGCCGAGATCGGCCGCATGAGCGACGCCGACCAGCGCTCCATGCTGCGCGCCTACGGCAAGCAGGGCGAGAAGATCTGGCTGACCGGCACCCTCGGCCACGAGGACGTCAGCGGCATCGGCACCTACTATCTCGAGACGCCCCTCGGCCGCTTCAAGATGGAGGGCGTGACGGGCTTCGGCGAGCTGTTCCTGAAGTCGGCGCTCGCCACCGGCGGGCAGATCGGCGTGGGCGGCCCCATGGGCGAGGTCTACCGCCGCAGCCAGGCGGAGGAGACCGGCTTCGTCGGGCCGATCACCGTGGAGATCTTCCGCTTCCAGAACTACATGATCACCAACGCCTAGCGTTGGACGCCTTCGAGCCCCGGTCGCAGGACCGGGGCTTTTCCGTACCCGCTCGATAGTCCACGGAGGCGACGATGAAGATCGGACTCATCGGCCTGCCGCGGGCCGGTCGCACCACCGTCTTCAATCTGCTGACGGGCCGCGGCGAAGCCACCGGCGGCTATGGCGGCCGTGAGGCGCACCTCGCCACCATCAAGGTGCCCGACCCCCGCATCGACCGTCTCTCGGCGATCTTCGCTCCCAAGAAGACCACCTACGCGGAGATCGAGTTCCTCGACCTGCCCGCCTTCGAGGTGGGACGCGGGGGCATCCCCTCCGAGCGGCTCGGCGAGATGCGCAACGTGGACCTGCTCGTCCACGTGCTGCGCGGCTTCGCCGGCGACGACCTCGAGGACGGGGAGGGCGCCGACCCGCTGCGAGACGCGCGGGCGCTGGAGCAGGAGCTGATCCTCACGGACCTGCTGCTCGTGGAGCGCCGCCTGGAAAAGGTCAGGGTGGACCTGGCCAAGGGGCGCAAGGAACTGGCCGGCGAGCTGGCGGTGATGGAGCGGCTCGAGGCCGCGCTGAACGAGGAGACGCCGCTGCGCCTGGTCAGCCTGGACGAGCACGAGGAGGGCCTGCTGCGGGGCTACCAGTTCCTCAGCCGGCCGCCGATGGTCCTGCTGGCCAACACCGACGCCGCGCCGGACGCGAAGACCCTGGCGGGCCTGGACGCGCTGGCCACGGCCGGCGGCCTGGCCGCACTGGCCCTGGACGCGCAGAGCGAGTGGGAGATCACCCAGCTCGCCGCCGAGGACCGCGAGGCCTTCCTGGCGGATCTCGGCGTCACCGAGCCCGGACGTGACCGCTTCATCCGCACCTGCTACGATCTGCTGGAGCTGGCGTCCTTCTTCACGGTGGGCGAGGACGAGGTGCGCGCCTGGACCATCGCGCGCGGTCTGGCGGCGGTCCGCGCCGCGGGCAAGATCCACAGCGATCTCGAGCGCGGCTTCATCCGCGCGGAGGTCATCGCCTACGAGCGCTTCCTCGAGGTCGGCACCCTGGCCGAGGCGCGCAAGCAGGGCGCCCTGCGACTGGAGGGGAAGGAGTACCCGGTGGCCGACGGGGACATCCTCAACATTCGCTTCAACGTCTAGATCGGAGCCGACATGCGACGAGAACCGGTGAGCAGCCTGCGCGCGGGGCAGCAGGTCGACAGCATCTACATCCTGAAGCGCAAGCTGCTCAAGAAGAACCCCGACGGCAGCCGCTTCGTGCTCTTCCAGTTCAGCGACAACAGCGGCAACCTGGGCGGCATCCTCTGGGAGGGCGCCCAGGAGGTCTACGGCCGGGTGGAACAAGGCCGCTTCGTGCGCGTGATCGGCGAGCTGCAGGACTACCGCGACATGCTGCAGGTGCGCGTCCGCCACGTGGAGACGGTGGACGGCTCGCACTTCGACCTGGCGGAGTTCCTGCCCGTGACGCCCATGGACCGCGAGGCGCTGAAGGACGAGTGGCGCGACCGCCTCGGCGACATCGGGGATCCGCAGCTGCGGGCGCTGCTCACGGCGATGTTCGAGGACCCCGAGCTGCACTGGCGCTTCTGCGCCGCGCCGGCCGGCAAGACCTGGCACCATCCCTACGTGGGCGGGCTGCTGGAGCACGCGGTGAAGCTGAGCCGCATCGTGATGGCGGTCAGCGCGCTCTACGAGGAGCTCGACCGCGACCTGCTCCTCGCCGCCTGCTACCTGCACGACCTGGGCAAGGTGCGCGAGATGGAGTACGAGAAGGCCATCGACTACAGCTCCGAGGGCAGGCTGGTGGGGCACGTGGTGCAGGGCGTGGAGATCCTCGACGAGTTCCTGCCGCGGCACTCCGAGCTGAGCAGGGAGACGGTCTACCGTCTGAAGCACCTCATCGTGAGCCACCAGGGCACCCACGAGTTCGGCAGCCCCAAGCTGCCGAAGACGATCGAGGCGATCGTCTTCCACCACATCGACAACCTGGACGCGCAGATCGACGGCTACGCCCGCGTGCTGCGCGAGGGGCGCGAGACCATGGGCGACAGCAACTGGACGGGCGTCAACAAGCTCCTGGGCCGCAACCTCTACATGGGGGGGCACGAGGAGTGACGCCCCGCGTCTTTCTGATCATCCTCGACGGCCTCGGCGTGGGCGATCTGCCCGACAGCCGGGAGTTCGGCGACCACGGCCGCAACACGCTCGCCAACCTGGCCGAGGCGGTGGGCGGCGTGTCGCTGCCCACCCTCGAGGGCCTGGGGCTGGGGCGCGTGCAGCCCTTCGCGGGCATGGATGCCGCGCGCCCCGTGCGCGGCGCCTACGGCCGCATGGCCGAGAAGTCCCGCGGCAAGGACAGCACCACCGGCCACTGGGAGCTGATGGGGCTGGTCCTCGAGCAGCCCTTCCCGCTCTTTCCCGACGGCTTCCCCGCCGACTTCCTCGCCGCCCTCGGCGAGCGCACGGGCTTCGGCTTCCTCGGCAACGAGGCGGCGTCGGGCACCGAGATCATCGAGCGCCTGGGCGACGAGCACGTGGCCAGCGGCAAGCTGATCGTCTACACCTCGGCCGACTCGGTCTTCCAGGTGGCCGCGCACGAGGACGTGCTGCCCCTGGACGGCCTCTACGCCTTCTGCAAGGAGGCCAGGGCGATGCTGCAGGGCGAGCTCGGCGTGAGCCGCGTGATCGCGCGCCCCTTCGCCGGCCTCTCCGGCAGCTACCGCCGGACCTCCGGCCGCCGCGACTTCTCCCTGCCGCCCCCGGGCGAGACCCTGCTCGACCGCCTCCGCGCCGCGGAGTTGCCGGTGGCGGGCATCGGCAAGGTGAAGGACCTCTTCGCCGGCCGCGGCTTCAGCCTCCATCTGCCCAGCAAGAGCAACGCGGAGGGCATGGAGCGGCTGGCCGAGGTGCAGGCGGAGTCCTCAGGCCCAGGGCTGGTGATGCTCAACCTCGTGGACTTCGACATGCTCTGGGGCCACCGCCGTGACCCCGAGGGCTACGCGGAGGGCCTGCTGGCCTTTGACCGTGCTCTCGCGGAGTTCCTCGGCTCCCTGCGGCCGGCCGACTACGTCGTCATCACGGCGGACCACGGCAACGATCCCACGGGACCGGGCAGCGACCACACGCGCGAATACGTGCCGCTGCTGGTGGCGCACCGCGGTCTCGAACGCGCGGTGGACCTGGGGCGGCGGCCCGGCTTCGGCGATCTGGCCGAGACGCTGGCGGAGGCCTACGGCCTCGCGCCCTTCGGCGTGGGGGAGTCCTTCTGGCCGCGCCTGCAGGCGACCGATGACGCGGGAGGCGAAGCGTGAGCACGGTGGACGAACGCGCGCTCGCCGAGGCGGCCCTGGCCGCCCGCGAGGGCGCGCACGCGCCCTACTCGGGCTTTCGCGTGGGGGCGGCGCTGGCCTGTGCGGACGGCGAGATCGTCAGCGGGGCCAACCTGGAGAACGCCTCGCTGGGGCTCTCGGTCTGCGCCGAGCGCAACGCCGTGGCGCGCGCGGTCTTCACCGGGCGGCGCGAGTGGCGCGCCCTGGCCATCGCGACGGACGCGCCGGACTTCGTGCCCCCCTGCGGCGCATGCCTGCAGGTGCTCCGCGAGTTCGCCAGCGATCTGCCGCTGCTGCTCGTGAACGCGGACGGCGACGTCCAGCGCCGCCGCCTTGGCGAGTTCCTGCCGCATCCCTTCCTCGACTTCCCCCGCCCCGGACGCGACGCGTGAACCTGCTGCCGCTCATCGTGGCCAAGCGGCGTGGCGAGGCGCTGTCCGCGGCGGCCATCGACGCCTTCGTGGCCGCCGTCAGCGACGGCAGCGCCCCCGACTACCAGATCAGCGCGCTGCTCATGGCCATCGTCTTCCAGGGGATGACCGAGGCGGAGACCACCGCCCTGACCCGTGCCATGGCCGCCTCGGGCGAGCAGCACGACTGGTCGACGCTACCGCGTCCCACGGTGGACAAGCACAGCACGGGCGGCGTGGGCGACAAGCTCTCCCTCGTCCTCGCGCCGCTGGTGGCGTGCCTGGGCGCGGCGGTGCCCATGCTCAGCGGCCGCGGCCTGGGCTTCACCGGCGGCACCCTGGACAAGCTGGAGTCGGTGCCGGGGCTCGCGACCCGCCTCGACACGGCGCGCTTTCGGCGCCTGGTGGAGACGCTTGGCTGCGCCTTCATCGGCCAGAGCGAGGGCATCGCGCCGGCGGATCGGCGGCTCTATGCCCTGCGGGACGTCACCGGCACGGTGGAGTCGCTGCCGCTGATCGTGAGCTCGATCCTGAGCAAGAAGATCGCGGCCGGGCCGTCGGCGCTGGTGATCGATCTCAAGGTCGGGCGCGGCGCGTTCATGCCGGACCTGGAGGCGGCGCGGGCGCTGGGTGCGGCGTTGCGGCACACCGCCGGCGCCTTCGGACGGCGCTGCGAGGTGGTCTACACCCGCATGGACGCGCCTCTCGGCCGCGCGGTGGGCAATCGGCCCGAGCTGCTGGAGGCGATCCAGCTGCTGCGCGGGCAGGGCCCGGCGACGCTCCGCGAACTGGTGCTGGCGCTGGCGGTGCCCATGCTCCGGCTGGCGCGCGGCGGCGACCCGAACGCGCTGGCGGCCGAGTGCGACGCCGCGCTGGACGACGGCCGCGCGCTCGCGCGCTTCGCCGAGGTGCTGGCGGCGCAGGGCGGGCGCATGGACGTCACGCGGGACGACGCGGGGCTGCCCGCGCCCGCGGCGACCGAAACCCTGCGGGCGGCCGCGGACGGCGTGCTGCCCGCGCCGGACGCGCGCGCCGTCGGCGAGCTCTGCGTGGCGCTGGGCGCGGGCCGCGCGCGCGCGGAGGATGCGGTGGACCCGGCGGCCGGCATCGTCTTCCTGGAGGACTGGGGCGCCTCCGTGCGGGCGGGGCAGGCCATCGCGCGGGTGGAGGCGAGCGACGCGTCGCGCGCGGCCCGCTGCGCCGAGGCGCTGGCACCGCTGCTCACGCCGGATCCCGTGGCCGCGCCTGCGCCGGCGCCGCTGCTGGGGGTGGAGGACGAGCGGGGGTTCCGCGCGCTCGGGCGGCTGTCCGAGCTGCTGGGGGGCATGGGCCGCTAGGGGGCGGGCAGGTCCTCTTCCTGACTGCGCAGATCGAGTTCCCTGAAGTCCAGGCCCGCGCCCATGAGCGCCGACTCGCCCGGCGAGTGCCGGTCGCAGAGACGGCTGGGCTCCTGCCCCTCGATGAACACCTCCTGCACCGTGTTCGGGCAGTAGCGCGTGGGCAGCAGCCCCGACTCGGTGCACACCGCCACCTTCACGATGCCCTCCGGCGCTTCGAAGGGCAGCGAGGGCAGATCCTCGTGCAGGCGCTTCATGACCTCGGTCCAGATGGGCAGCGCCGCGTGCGAGCCCTCCATCCAGCGGCCCATGGACTTCTTCTCGTCGAAGCCCACCCAGACGCCGCAGGCGTACTGCTTCGTGAAGCCCAGGAACCAGGCGTCGAAGTTGTAGTCGGTGGTGCCCGTCTTGCCCGCGGCGGGGTGGCGGAAGCCGAGACTGCGCGCGCGGATGCCCGTCCCCTGGCTGATGACGGTCTCGAGCATGCTGGTGATCAGGTAGTCGCTGCGCGGATCGATGACCTCGTGCCGCTCCGGCTGGTGCTCCTCGAGCACCTGGCCCCAGCGGTCCACCACGCGGCGCACGGCGAAGGGCTCGCTGCGGACGCCGCCGGCGGCCACCGTCGCGTAGGCGCCGGTGAGCTCGAGCAGGTTCACCTCCACCGAACCCAGGGCCAGCGAGATCACCGGCGGCAGGGGGCTGTCGATGCCGAGGCGGCGGGCGTAGTCGATGACGGTCACCGTGCCGAGGCGGTCCACGAGCTTCACCGCGGGGATGTTGATCGACTTGTTCAGCGCCTCGCGCAGCGTGATTTCGCCGAGGAACTTGCCGGAGTGGTTCTTGGGCTTGTAGGGCTTGGACTGGCCGGGGATGTCGATGGACACCGGCGTGTCCATGATCTTGTCGCTGGGCGCGAAGCCGTTCTCCAGCGCCGCCAGGTAGACGAAGAGCTTGAAGGCGCTGCCGGGCTGCCGCGGCGCCTGCGTGGCGCGGTTGAACTCGCTCTGCGTGAAGTCGCGTCCGCCGACCATGGCGCGGATCGCGCCGGTCTCCGGCTCGAGCACGAGCACGCTGGACTGCAGGTACTGCTCGGCGGCGGGCACGACCTCGCCCGAGTCGATGCGCGCGGAGACGTTGGCGTAGGTGTGCTCGTAGCGCATGCGCTCCTCGAGGTAGCGCACGTACTTCTCCATCTCCTCCTCGGCGACGCGCTGCGCGCGGGGGTCGATGGTGGTCTCCACGGTGAGGCCGTCGCGATAGAGGCGGTCGGAGCCGTAGCGGTCTTCGAGATACTGGCGGACGTACTCGAGGTAGTAGCTGCCGCTGCGCCGCTCGGGCTTGTGCTCCTCGACCTCCAGCGGCAGCGCCTGCAGCGAGTCCAGCGCGGCGGGGTCCACGCAGCCGTTGTCGGCCATCATGGCCAGGGCGAGGTTGCGGCGCTGCGTGGCGCGCTCGGGGAAGCGGAGGGGATTGTAGGCCCAGGGGTTCTTGGGCATGCCGGCGACGAGCGCGCACTGGACGAGATCGAGCTCGGAGGTGGGCTTGTCGAAGAGGGTCCTCGAGATCGCCTCGACGCCGTAGGCGCCGGCGCCGAAGTAGACCTGGTTGAGGTACATCGTCAGGATCTCGTCCTTCGAGTAGGCGCGCTCGATCTTGAGCGTGAGGATCATCTCCTTGAGCTTGCGCTCGATCCGCTGATCCTTGGTCAGGAAGAGATCCCTCGCCAGCTGCTGGGTCAGCGTGCTGGCGCCTTGCAGCGGCGCGCTGCGGCTGCGCAGCCGGATCTTGATGTCGGTGAGCAGCACCTTCGGCCAGCGCAGGATGTCCAGGCCCCAGTGCTCGTAGAAGCGGCGGTCCTCCACCGACAGCACGGCGTTGATCAGGTCGCGCGGCATCTCGTCCAGCGGAATCGCCACACGGTTCTCGATGCCGTAGGAGCCGTAGACGTCCCCGTTCAAGTCCAGCACCTGGGTCTTCAGGCTCTGGGTGATCATCTGGAGTCGGGTGGTGGAGGGCAGGTCGCGGGAGAGCCAGGCGACCCCGGCGATGAGGACGCCCAGGCCGAAGCACAGGGCGGCGACTCCCCAGCGCAGGATGAGGCGCCAGCGCCAGCGCCGCAGGGAGTCGAGAAGACGGGCCGGCGAAAGAGTGGAGCGTGTCGTCATCGGCAGCAGACCTTAGGTGACCTGAAATCCCTTGTCAACGGCGAGTCCCGTGAGTAGCGTACGGCCATTCCATCACTTGCGCGAGAGCGGAGGCCTGGCCATGCTGCCCGTAAAGCAACAACTGGACATCATCCAGCGCGGCGCCGAGGAGATCCTCCCCCTGGAGGAACTGCAGCGGAAGCTGGAACGCGCAGTGGCGCAGAATCGTCCCCTGATCGTCAAGCAAGGATTCGACCCGACGGCGCCCGACCTCCATCTGGGGCACGCGGTGGGGCTGCGCAAGCTGCGTCAGTTCCAGGATCTGGGGCATCGCGTGGTCTTTCTGATCGGCGACTTCACCGGCCTCATCGGCGATCCCTCCGGGCGCTCCGAGACGCGGAAGGCGATGACCCGCGAGGACGTCATCGCCAACGCGGAAACCTACCGCCGCCAGGTGGGCAAGATCCTCGACATGGACCGTCTCGAGGTCCGGTTCAACAGCGAGTGGTGCGCGCCGCTGACTTTCGAGGACGTCCTGCGGCTCGCGAGCCAGTACACCGTGGCGCGCATGCTGGAGCGGGACGACTTCGCGAAGCGCTACGCCGACGGACGTCCCATCAGCATCATGGAGTTTCTCTATCCGCTCGTGCAGGGCTACGACTCCGTGATGCTGGAGGCGGACATCGAAGTGGGCGGCACGGACCAGAAGTTCAACCTGCTCGTCGGGCGGCAGTTCCAGCAGGCGCACGGGCAGGAGCCGCAGGTGATCCTCACGCTGCCGCTGCTCGAGGGCATCAGCGGCGACGGCGAGAAGATGAGCAAGAGTCTCGGCAACACCATCGGCATCATGGAGCCCGCCGGAGAGATCTTCGGCAAGACGATGTCGATCCCCGACGCGCTGCTGCCGGTCTACTTCCGGCTGGCCAGCGCGCTGCCGGCCGCGGAGGTCGAGGAGGATCTGCGCGCGTTGGAGGCGGGGGGCGTGAATCCCGTGCTGCTCAAGCGGAAACTGGGGCGGCATCTCGCGGACCTCTATGCCGGCGAGGGGCAGGGCGCGGAGGCGGAGGCGGCCTTCGACCGCATCTTCGTCCAGAAGGACCTGCCCGAGGACATGCCCGAGGGGCGCTATCCGGCGGGGGAGGAGCTCTGGATCGTCCGGCTGTTGCAGGAAGGTGGGCTCGTCAAGAGCGCCAGTGACGCCAGGAGGATGCTGGGGCAGGGCGCGGTGAGCGTGGACGGCCTGAAAGTGGAGGATCCGGACTTCAACCTGCGGCTCGAGCCGGGGGGCGAGGCCGTGATCAAGGTCGGGAAACGACGTTTTTTCAAGGTGTTGGCGAGCTAGCTCGCGGGGCGTCTTTTCGCGATCTTTTTCGCTTGGCCCTGTTGACATTCACGAAACCCAGGGGTATATTCACGACCGCTTTGCCCCTAAGCCCAAGGGTGAAAGGGGAGTGGGAAAGTTGAGCCTTCTTCGGAATGCCATTGACTTTGCCCACGGGAGGGAGTAGGGTCCCTCTCCTGTCCCTGAGGGGACGGCCGCTCTTTGAAAACCGAATAGCGCACAGTCCGTTCAATTCCGGATCGTAGCCTTGCGTCCCATAGTCGGGACGCCAAGGTAGAAAATCCGGAGCGCGGCCCTTCCCTCGTGGAGGTGGTCGTGCTTCAGACTCTTTCTACAACGGAGAGTTTGATCCTGGCTCAGAACGAACGTTGGCGGCGTGGATTAGGCATGCAAGTCGAACGAGAAAGCACCCTTCGGGGTGTGAGTAGAGTGGCGAACGGGTGAGTAACGCGTGGGGAACCTGCCCTTGAGTGGGGGATAACGTTTCTAACGAGACGCTAATACCGCATAACACAGGCACCGGGCATCCGGAGCCTGTCAAAGGTGGCCTCTGTTTCAAGCTGTCGCTTGAGGATGGCCCCGCGTCCGATTAGCTAGATGGTGGGGTAACGGCCTACCATGGCGACGATCGGTAGCCGGCCTGAGAGGGTGTCCGGCCACACTGGGACTGAGATACGGCCCAGACTCCTACGGGAGGCAGCAGTCGAGAGGCTTCCGCAATGGGGGAAACCCTGACGGAGCGACGCCGCGTGGGTGAGGAAGGTCTTCGGATCGTAAAACCCTGTCAGGAGGGACGAAAACCGGATTGGCTAATACCCTTTCCGCTTGACGGTACCTCCAGAGGAAGCTCCGGCTAACTCCGTGCCAGCAGCCGCGGTAACACGGAGGGAGCAAACGTTGTTCGGAATTACTGGGCGTAAAGGGCGTGTAGGCGGTTCCGTAAGTCGGGGGTGAAATCCAGTGGCTCAACCATTGGCCTGCCTTCGAAACTGCGGAACTTGAGGCCGTGAGAGGAAAGCGGAATTCCTGGTGTATCGGTGAAATGAGTTGATATCAGGAGGAACACCGGTGGCGAAGGCGGCTTTCTGGCGCGGTTCTGACGCTGAGGCGCGAAAGCATGGGGAGCAAACGGGATTAGATACCCCGGTAGTCCATGCCGTAAACGATGAGAACTAGGTGTCGGGGGTATCGACCCCCTCGGTGCCGCAGCTAACGCATTAAGTTCTCCGCCTGGGGAGTACGGTCGCAAGGCTGAAACTCAAAGGAATTGACGGGGGCCCGCACAAGCGGTGGAGCATGTGGTTTAATTCGATGCAACGCGAAGAACCTTACCTGGGCTTGACATATACTTGACTGCCGTGGAAACACGGTTTCCTAGCAATAGGTGGGTATACAGGTGCTGCATGGCTGTCGTCAGCTCGTGTCGTGAGATGTTGGGTTAAGTCCCGCAACGAGCGCAACCCTTATCCTTAGTTGCCATCGGGTAAAGCCGGGCACTCTAGGGAGACTGCCTGTGTTAAGCAGGAGGAAGGCGGGGATGATGTCAAGTCATCATGGCCCTTACGCCCAGGGCTACACACGTGCTACAATGGCCGGTACAATGGGTTGCAATGCCGCGAGGTGGAGCTAATCCCTAAAACCGGTCTCAGTTCGGATTGGAGTCTGCAACTCGACTTCATGAAGTCGGAATCGCTAGTAATCGCGTATCAGCACGACGCGGTGAATACGTTCCCGGGCCTTGTACACACCGCCCGTCAAGCCACGAAAGTCGGGGGTACCCGAAGTCGTTGACCCAACCCGCAAGGGAGGGATGCGCCGAAGGTAAAACTGATGATTGGGGCTAAGTCGTAACAAGGTAGCCGTACCGGAAGGTGCGGCTGGATCACCTCCTTTCTATGGAGAAACTCTCTCTTCGACGGCTTGCCGCCGAGAGAGGGTGATCAACGGTCGATGCGATCTGGAAGGTCTGTGCGCTATTCAGTTTCCATAGGGCGACCCGTCCGTGAGCAGGGTCAGGCGTATGGCTCCAACGGGCCTATAGCTCAGTTGGTTAGAGCGCACGCCTGATAAGCGTGAGGTCGGTAGTTCAAATCTACCTAGGCCCACCCCTGAATACGGGGACATAGCTCAACTGGTAGAGCACCGGCTTTGCAAGCCGGGGGTTGCCGGTTCGAGTCCGGTTGTCTCCAATCTCACGGCGCAGGGAATTCGTTCCCAGGCGCCCCTGCCGTTCCGGCAGATAGCTCTTTGACAATCGCATATCGGGTAAGCGCAAACCGGTATCTTCAAGAGTTTCTTGAAGCTACTAAGAGTCCATGGTGGATGCCTTGGCGCTAGACGGCGATGAAGGACGTGGTAAGCTGCGATAAGCCCCGGGGAGTTGCAAACAAATGTCGATCCGGGGATTTCCGAATGGGGCAACCCGGCGGGTTAATCACCCGTCAACCCTTGGCTGAATACATAGGCCTTGGGTGGCGAACGCAGGGAACTGAAACATCTTAGTACCTGCAGGAAAGAAAAGTAAAAACGACTCCCTCAGTAGCGGCGAGCGAACGGGGAATAGCCCAAACCAGTCGATGTGCTACAGCCAGCACGCTATGCATCGATGGGGTTGTGGGATCTGGCAGGTTCCAGTGCTGACGGAACCAGGGAGTTACAAAGTCTCATGTTAGCGGAATCCTTTGGAAAGAGGGACCGCAGAAGGTGATAGTCCTGTACGCGAAAACGTGAGGCCTCCCGCTAGACACCCAAGTACCACGGGACACGAGAAATCCCGTGGGAATCTGCGAGGACCATCTCGTAAGGCTAAGTACGTGCTAGCGACCGATAGTGAACCAGTACCGTGAGGGAAAGGTGAAAAGTACCCCTGGCGGGGAGTGAAATAGTACCTGAAACCGTGGACTTACAAGCAGTGGGAGCGGTCTTCGGACCGTGACCGCGTGCCTTTTGCATAATGAACCGGCGAGTTACTGGTGTGTGGCAAGGTTAAGTGCAAATACACGGAGCCGTAGCGAAAGCGAGTCTTAATAGGGCGATTCAGTCGCACGCCGTAGACCCGAAGCTGGGTGATCTACCCATGGCCAGGAGGAAGCGGCCGTAACAGGTCGTGGAAGTCCGAACCAGAGAAGGTTGAAAACTTCCTGGATGAGCTGTGGGTAGGGGTGAAAGGCCAATCAAACCCAGAAATAGCTGGTTCTCCCCGAAATAGCTTTAGGGCTAGCCTCGAGTATATGTGCCGGAGGTAGAGCACTGAAAGAGCTAGGGGCCTCACAAGGTTACCGAACTCTATCAAACTCCGAATGCCGGACACAGTTAGCTCGGGAGTCAGCGTGCGTGGGATAAGCCGCGTGCGCGAGAGGGAAACAACCCGGACCAACAGCTAAGGTCCCCAAATCTGTGCTAAGTGACTAAGGATGTGGGTTTACACAGACAACTAGGATGTTGGCTTAGAAGCAGCCATCATTTAAAGAAAGCGTAATAGCTCACTAGTCAAGTAGGCCTGCGCCGACGATGATCGGGACTCAAGCACAGTACCGAAGCTTTGGGATCGTCATTGACGATCGGTAGGGGAGCATTCCGTAAGGGGCTGAAGGTGAACCCGTGAGGGACACTGGACCTATCGGAAGAGATCATGCCGGTATGAGTACGCGAAAAAGAGGGTGAGAAACCCTCTCCCCGAAAACCTAAGGTTTCCTGAGGAAGGCTAATCCGCTCAGGGTAAGTCGGATCCTAAGCTGAGGCCGAAAGGCGTAGGCGATGGCAATCAGGTCAATATTCCTGAACCGCCTCAATGGAGTTTGAGCGATGGGGTGACGCAGGGGTGAAAGGTCAGCCGGCCGATGGATGTGCCGGTCCAAGCCAGTAGGTGGGTCTTCCAGGCAAATCCGGAAGATCAACACCGAGAGGTGATGGGGAAACGAGCCTTCGGGCGAGCCAACTGATCCTAATCGTACTGCCAAGAAAAACCTCTAAGCGATTCATTGGGGTGTCCGTACCGCAAACCGACACAGGTAGGTGAGGAGAGAATCCTAAGGGGCTCGAGAGAACTCTTGTTAAGGAACTCTGCAAGTTGACCCCGTAACTTCGGAAGAAGGGGTGCCCCCAGGTAGGTGATCCACTTCGCGTGGTGAGCTGACGGGGGCCGCAGTGACCAGGCTCTGGCGACTGTTTACTAAAAACACAGGTCTCTGCTAAGTCGAAAAGACGACGTATAGGGACTGACACCTGCCCGGTGCCGGAAGGTTAAGAGGAGTCGTTAGCAATTTCGGTTGCGAAGCGGCGAATTGAAGCCCCGGTAAACGGCGGCCGTAACTATAACGGTCCTAAGGTAGCGAAATTCCTTGTCGGGTAAGTTCCGACCTGCACGAATGGTGTAACGACCGGAGCACTGTCTCAACAAGGGACTCGGCGAAATTGAAGTAGCGGTGAAGATGCCGCTTACCCACAGCTGGACGGAAAGACCCCGTGGACCTTTACTGCAGCTTGACATTGGGTTTTGGCAATGCATGTGTAGGATAGGTGGGAGGCTACGAAGCGGAGACGCCAGTCTTCGTGGAGCCAACCTTGAAATACCACCCTTGTGTTGTTGGGATTCTAACCTGGAGCCGTTATCCGGTTCGGGAACAGTGTCTGGTGGGCAGTTTGACTGGGGCGGTCGCCTCCTAAAATGTAACGGAGGCTCCCAAAGGTTCTCTCAGCGCGGTCGGCAATCGCGCGTCGAGCGTAAAGGTATAAGAGAGCTTAACTGCGAGACTGACAAGTCGAGCAGATGGGAAACCAGGGCTTAGTGATCTGGCGGTTCCGCATGGAAGGGCCGTCACTCAAAGGATAAAAGGTACCCCGGGGATAACAGGCTTATAACCCCCAAGAGTTCACATCGACGGGGTTGTTTGGCACCTCGATGTCGGCTCGTCTCATCCTGGGGCTGGAGAAGGTCCCAAGGGTTTGGCTGTTCGCCAATTAAAGAGGCACGCGAGCTGGGTTTAGAACGTCGTGAGACAGTTCGGTCCCTATCCGCTGTGGGCGCAGGAGATTTGCGAGAAGCTGTCCCTAGTACGAGAGGACCGGGATGGACGAACCTCTAGTGCACCTGTTGTCACGCCAGTGGCATGGCAGGGTAGCTATGTTCGGAAGGGATAACCGCTGAAAGCATCTAAGTGGGAAGCCCCTCTCAAGATAAGATCTCCCTGGGACTTCGGTCCCCTGAAGACTCCTTGAAGAACACAAGGTCGATAGGCCGGAGGTGTAAGTGTGGCAACACATTCAGCCGACCGGTACTAATAAGTCGTGAGGCTTCATGTTCTTTTGAAAATACCGTGCGCTTACCCGGTACTGCGATTGTCACGTTTTTCGGTGGCGATAGCGCAGGGGAAACACCCGATCCCTTTTCGAACTCGGTAGTTAAGCCCTGCTGCGCCGATGGTACTGCGGGGGCCACCCCGTGGGAGAGTAGGTCGCCGCCGGTTTTCATTCAGCCCCGCTCTGCGGGGCTTTTTCTTTGGGCACAAGTGGACGCGAAAAGCCCCGCCGATCGGCGGGGCTCAGCATTGGGAACTGTGCTGCGGAGAGCCCGTCAGGAGATGAGGGCCTGGCTTCCCGCGGCGCCCTGGGCTCGGCTCATGTCACGCGCCATGTGGTCGATCACGGTCCGCAGGATGCTGTCCAGCGCCATGGTCGGCCGATAGCCGATCACCCCGTTGATCTTCCTGAGCGACGGCAGCCGGTGCATCATGTCCTCGTAGTTGGCGCTGTAGGCCTTCTCGTAGGGGATGTACTCGATGCGCGACTTGCTGCCGGTCATGAGCTTGACCTTCTGGGCCAGCTGCTCGATGGTCACGCGCTCGTCGTTGCCGACGTTGAACACCTCGCCTTCGGCCGCGTCCGATTCGCTCAGGTCCACCAGCGCCTTCACCACGTCGCCGACGTAGGTGAAGCTGCGCGTCTGCTTGCCGTTTCCGTAGACGGTGATCGGCTCGCCGTGCAGCGCCTGGCGAATGAAACGCGGGATGACCATCCCGTAGCGCCCCGTCTGCCGCGGTCCGACCGTGTTGAAGAGGCGCGTGATCACGACGGGCACGCGCAGCTCCTGCCGGTAGGCGAGCGCCATGAACTCGTCGAGCGCCTTGGAGTAGGCGTAGCTCCAGCGGCCGATGGTGGTGGGGCCGTAGCAGCAGTCGTCGTCCTCGGTGAAGGGCAGCTTGTTGTTCTTGCCGTAGACTTCGCTCGTGGAGGTGATCAGCACCTTCTTGCCGTGCCTGCTGGCCAGCTTGAGCAGGGTCTCGGTGCCCTGGATGTTCGTCTCCATGGTGGAGACCGGCTTCTCGATGATGAGCTTCACGCCCACCGCCGCCGCCAGGTGGAAGACCATGTCGGCCTCCTGGACGAGCCGTTCCATCACGAAGGGATTGAGGATGCTGTCGACGGTGAGTCCGAAACGCGGGTGGTCCGAAAGATGCGCGATGTTTTCGAGCCGGCCGGTGGACAGGTTGTCGATTACGTGGACCTGATGCCCTTGGTCGAGCAGGTATTCACAGAGGTGCGAGCCGATGAAACCGGCGCCACCCGTGACCAGGTACCTCACCTACGCCTCCATTTCACGATGCGGCATCCGCCTTGGCGGCCTCGATCCGACTCGACGCGTCGGGGCGGAAACCTGCCCGTGCCGGGCGACCCGCCAAACAAGACGGGCAAAAGTCCCATAGCCCGTAATGAGCGTCAAGTTGAAAGTTGGAAGCCAAAGGAGGGCTTGCCCACCTCCAGGCAGATACTGCCGCACTGAAGTCTCACGCTCCCCGACGGGGCGTGTCCCGTTGCAACGACATTGGATGCAAAGCAAGGGCTTTGCCAAGACCAGAGCCGGGGTTCTCCTGCGAAGCCCCTGGAATCAGGAGCTTTCAGCGTGAGCAGTGGGTCGCACGTGCCTCCGGGGCAATGGTGTTGACACTCGTAGGTGGGCAATGTAACGTGCGCTCGTCTCAGGAGCTTCCTAAACTTATCGGGCCGACGGAGCCAATGCAAGAGACTTTCTCCATCGGCGTCCTGCTGGGCGACCTCGTCCGCCGCCGGCGCTTGATTCTCCTGGGCACCCTGGCCGTGGCCGTCCTGGCCGTTCTCGTGTCGCTCTTCGGACTTCAACGCAAGTACGTGTCGTCGGCCAGCCTGTTGCCGGAAGAGCAGCAGTCGTCCTCGCCGCTCAGCGCCATCCTCGGGCAGGCTGGGCTGCCCTTCGGCCTGTCGGGACTGTTCGGGGGCGGCGGGTCGGCGGAAGTGCACCGCGAGATCCTCGTCAGCTACAGCCTCTGCAAGCAGACGGTGGAGGCGCTCGACCTCTACGTCCCCTACGCGTTGACGGAGCTGCGCGCCGAGCGCCCCGAGGCGGCGGAGCAGGCGGCCGTCGCGAGGCTGCAGTCGGATGTCGGCGTGGTGATCGACGACCGCAGCGGCGTGCTGCGGCTCTTCGTCGCCGCGCCCGGGGCCGAGCTGGCCAGGGACATCGCCGCGCAGCTCATCGAACGGCTCGACCGCTTCAACCAGAGCCAGGTGCAGGAGGCCGGCCGGCGCAAGGCGCAGTTCCTCGACGAGCGGCTGACCGCGGCCAACGGAGACCGCAAGGCCGCGGAGGACGCCATGATGGACTTCTCCGCGCGCGAGGGCGTGGTGCACCTGCCCTCCGAACTCGAAGCGGAACTCGCGCTGGTGGGGGAGCTCACTCGCCAGCTCGTCTTCAAGGAGCTCGAACGCGCCTCGCTGGCCCAGGACACCGCGCCCGACGCGCCGTCCCGCCGGCGCCTCGAGTCGGAGATCGCCGTCCTGCGGCAGCAGCTCGACGCGCTCCAGCACGGCGGCGCCGAGGAGGGGACGCTGCAGCTGAAGCCCCTGAGCGAGCTGCCCGCGCTCACCCTGCGCTACTACGAGCTCAAGCGCGAGCTGAGCATCCAGCAGGAGATCTCGAACCTGCTGGTGCAGCAGCTCGAGCAGGCGCGGATCCAGGCTGCCAACACCGTTCCCACCCTGCGCGTCCTCGACCCGCCGCGGGTGCCCACGGTGCCGGCCTGGCCGCGGAAGAAGCTCGTCGTCGGGGGGGCGACCCTGCTCGGCGGCCTGTTCTTCTGCCTGCTCGCGCTGATGCTCGAGTTCCGTGAGCGCGTGCGGCGCAACGACGGCGGTCGCTGGGCGAGCTGGCAGTGGCTGCCGGGGCTCGCCCGTCGATCAGGATCCTGAACGTCCCGAGGAGGCCCGCATGTCCAGCGTCGCCAGTGAGTTGCCCGAGACTCCCCCACGCCCCGGCCTTGGCGCGGCGTTCTCCGCGCCGCTGAGGATCTTCGTTTCTCCCGGCAAGGTGGCGCGCGAGATCAAGAGCGGGCTGCCCTGGTGGCCCGGCCTGCTGTTGATGATCCTCGTGGGGCTCTGCCTCGCGGGGTTGCTGCTTCCGCTCCAGCAGCAGCTCATGGCCGCGGACATCAGCGGCGGGGTCGGCAACACGCGTGGCCTGGAGCTGGGCGAAGGCGGCGAGTTGCCGGCGGCCGCCCGCTACGGCCTGCTCGGCGGGGCCATCGGCGGACCCCTCCTGGGTGTGCCGCTGATGCTCCTGTTCGTGGCCTTCTTCTACTGGCTGGCGCTGACCATCACCTTTGGTGGCGCGCCTTTCGGACGGCTGTTCACGCTGACGGTCTACACGGGCTTCGTCGGTCTCGCCTACCAGCTGCTGAATGCGCTCTACCTGCGCTTCGGCGGGGTCGAGCTCACCTCGATGAAGGATCTGCAGAGCGAGGCCCTGATGCTCAGTCTGGGCGCGCTGACTTCCGGCGAGGGCTTCCTGCACAACTTCCTGGCCCAGCTCGGCGTGTTCCAGGTCTGGGAGCTCGTGGTCTTCGTGGTCGGCGCCGCGCTGCTCATGGGCCGGGCTCGGCGGAGCGTGGCCGTGCCGGTGGTCGTGGTGTTCCTGATGGGCATCGCCCTGGCGGCCTTCCTGGCCACGCTCGGCTCGCGCTTCGGCGGCTGAGCCAAAGCCGTCGCCGCGGCCGAAAACCCGCCAGGTCCCACAGGCGCCGTGTTGACAGCGCGCGGCGCCCGTGATAGCTTGCCTAGGTTGTTTTCTTGCAACCGGTTGAATCCTATCATTCAGACTTTCCCCACCTCGGTGGGCACTCCTTCTGCAGGAGGGCGGATCGGTGAAGAGCTACAGTCCCGAGGAAATCAGGAACATCGCCCTCGTTGGGCACCAGAGCAGCGGCAAGACCACCCTGGGCCAGGCCATTCTCTACGTGACGGGTTCGCTCAATCGTCTCGAGCGCGTGGACGACGGCAACAGCTGCCTCGACTACGAAGAAGAGGAGATCGAGCGGAAGATGTCCCTGAATGCCGCGGTGGGCTACGGTGAGTGGAAGAAGCAGAAGGTGAACTTCGTGGACACGCCGGGCTTCGACGACTTCACGGGCGAGCAGCTGGCCGCGCTGGCGGTCACCGAGGGGGCGGTCGTCGTGGTGAAGGCCGACGGCGGCGTCGAGGTGGGCACCGAGAAAGTCTGGGAGCAGCTCGGCGAGCGCGCCTTCCCGCGCGTGATCTTCATCAACCGCATGGACAAGGAGCACGCGGACTACAGCGGCACGCTGTCCCAGATCCGCGACGTGCTGCCCGGCGCCAGCGCCGTGCCCTTCCAGCTGCCGCTGGGCCAGGGCGACAGCTTCCGCGGCTTCGTCGATCTCATCCACCTCAAGGCCTACGAGTTCGACGCGGAGGGCAACCCCAAGGCGGTGGACATCCCCGCCGACGTGCAGGACGAGGTCGAGACGCTGCGCGCGACGCTCGTGGAGGGCGCCGCGGAGACCGACGAGCAGCTCATGGAGAAGTACTTCGCCGAGGGCAGCCTCACCGACGCCGAGCTGGTGCGGGGGCTGTCCACGGGCGTGCGCGCCGGCACGGTGGCGCCCGTCCTCGTGGGCGACGCGCACAGCGGTCGGGGCGTCCGGCTGCTTCTCGACGAGGTGCTGGAGTTCCTGCCCTCGCCGGCCCAGCGCCCGCTGAAGATCGAGGGCGGCACGCTGAAGGCCGACCCCGCGGGCAAGCCCCTGGCGCTCGTCTTCAAGAACCAGTCCGAGATGAACCTGGGCGACCTCTACTTCCTGCGCGTCTTCGCGGGCACGCTGGAGGGCGGCAAGGACCTGCAGAACCTGAACAGCGACGGCACCGAGCGCCTCGGGCAGCTCTACGTCGCCATGGGCAAGAACCGCGGCGAGGTGCCCAGCCTGGGCGCGGGCGACATCGGCATGACGATGAAGCTCAAGCACACCAAGGTGGGCGAGAACCTCGGGCAGAAGGGCGGCAAGCCCGTGGTGAGCATTCCCTTTCCCAAGCCCAGCATCGAACTCGCCATCGAGGCGCCGAACAAGGCCGACGACGAGAAGGTCGGCACCGGTCTCTCGCGCCTCAGCCGCGAGGATCCCACCTTCAGCGTCCACTTCGACGGCGAGATCAAGCAGAACATCCTCGCCGTGCAGGGCGACACGCACCTGGACGTGATCCTCAGCCGCCTCAAGCGCAAGTTCAAGGTGGAGGTGGAGACCGAGCGCCCGCGCATCGCCTACAAGGAAACCATCAAGAAGCTCGTGGACGCGCACTACCGCCACAAGAAGCAGACGGGCGGGCGCGGCCAGTTCGGCGAGGTCTTCATCAAGTTCGAGCCGCTGACGCGCGGCGAGGGCTTCGAGTTCGTGGACGCGATCACGGGCGGCGTGATCCCCGGCAAGTTCATCCCCGCCGTGGAGAAGGGCGTGCGCGAGGCCATGGTCAACGGCGCCGTGTCGGGCTACCCGGTCGTCGACGTCAAGGCCACGCTGCACTTCGGCAGCTTCCACAACGTGGACTCGGACGAGCACTCGTTCAAGCTGGCCGGCGGCATGGCGCTCAAGGAGGGCATCCGCGAGGCGGGGGCCGTCCTGCTCGAGCCCATCTACGGCCTCGAGATCAAGGTGCCCGACGAGAACCTCGGCGACATCATGGGCGACATCTCCGGCCGCCGCGGCAAGATCTCCGGCACCGAGCAGAAAGGGCGCTACCAGGTGGTCAAGGCCACGGCCCCGCTCTCGGAGCTCTACAAGTACGGGACGCAGCTCCGCTCGATCACGGGCGGTCGCGCGAGCTTCACCATGGAGTTTGACCACTACGAGGAACTGCCCCACGACCTGGCCCAGAAGGTGATCGACGAGGCCCAGGCGGCGCGGGCGGAGTCCTAGGCCCCCTTCGCGGGGCAGGAGGTTCGCATGTCCGGCCATTCCAAGTGGTCGACCATCAAGCACAAGAAGGCCCGCCAGGACGCGCAGCGCGGCAAGGTCTTCACGAAGCTCATCAAGGAGATCACCGTCGCCGCCCGCATGGGGGGCGGCGACGAGGACATGAACCCGCGCCTGCGCACGGCCGTCCAGGCCGCGAAGGCCGCGAACATGCCCGCGGACAACATCAAGCGCGCCGTGCAGAAGGGCTCGGGCGAGCTCGAGGGCGTGGAGTACCTGGAGATCACCTACGAGGGCTACGGCCCCGGCGGCGTGGCGATCCTCCTGGACACGGTCACCGACAACAAGAACCGCACGGCGGCGTCGGTGCGTCACGCCTTCAACAAGTACAACGGCAAGCTCGCCGAGCCGGGCGCGGTGGCCTGGATGTTCGAGACCAAGGGCGTCATCGACATCGCCAAGGACGGCGTCGACGAGGAGGCGCTCATGATGACCGCCCTCGAAGCCGGCGCCGACGACCTGGTGGACGAGGACGAGAACTGGCGCGTCCTGTCCGGACTCGACAGCTTCACCGCGGTGCAGAAGGCGCTCGAGGGCGGCTACAGTTTCCAGAACGTGGGCATCGAGAAGCTGCCGCAGAACACCGTCGCCGTGACCGAGAAGGACGCGCCCGGGCTGCTCAAGCTCATGGAGATGCTCGAGGACCTGGACGACACCCAGAAGCTCACGGCGAACTTCGACATCGACGACGACATCCTCGCCAGCCTCGACACGGACTAGAGGAGGCGCCCTGGCCCGCATCCTCGGCATCGACCCCGGCATCCGCCGGACGGGCTACGGGCTCATCGACGACGAGGGCGCCGGGCAGCGCCTCGTCGACGCGGGGGTGATCGCGCCCTCGCCCGACGACGAACTGCTCGCGCGCCTGCTCGAGATCGAGCGGAGCGTCGAGGCGCTGCTCGACCGCTGGCGGCCGGATGCGCTGGCCGTGGAGAACGTCTTCTATCACAAGAACCCGCAGAGCACGCTGACCCTGGGCCGCGCCCAGGCGGCGGTGCTGCTCTGCGCCGGCCGCAGGGGCCTGCCGCTGGCGCTCTACAGCCCCAGCGAGGTGAAGCAGGCCCTGACCGGCAGCGGCCGCGCGGCCAAGGAGCAGGTGCAGTTCATGGTGGAGCGCATCCTCGGCCGCAGCTTCGGCGGCGAGACGCAGGACCTGACCGACGCCCTCGCCGTGGCGCTCTGCCACGCCGGCCGGCGCCGTTCGCCCCTCAGCCTCGCCGCGCTCGAGCGAGGCTGAGATGCTCGACGCCCTGCACGGCCGCGTCGTGGCCACCGCTCCCGACCTCCTGCTGGACGTGGGGCCCGTCACGCTGCGCCTGGAGATCAGCGCGCGCACCCGTGCGGCGCTGCCGGAGGCCGGCGCGGCGCTGCGCGTCTACACCGAGCTGCTGGTGCGCGAGGAGAAGCTGGAACTGCTGGGCTTCGCCCGCGTGGAGGAGCGCAGCCTCTACCGGCTGCTGACCGGCGTCTCGGGCGTGGGCAAGCGGCTCGCACTCGCGGTGCTGTCGGCGCTGGATCCCGCGACGCTCGCGCACTGCGTGGCGACGGGGGACGCCGAGCCGCTGCAGAAGGTGAGCGGCGTCGGCAAGAAGACCGCCTCCCGGCTGCTGCTCGAACTCAAGGGCCGGGTTGACGTGTTCCTGCCCACGGAGTCGCCCGTCCCCGCGCCGGCCGGCGACCCCGCGCGCGAGGAGGCGCTGCGCGCGCTGCTGGCCCTGGGCATGAGCCGGCCCGCGGCCCAGCGCGCCCTGAGCGAGGCGGGGGAAGAGAACCTCGCCGTGGAAGACCTGATCCGCCGCGCGCTGGCCGCCAACGGCGAGCGCTGAAACCGACGAGACGAGGACGCAGTCCATGACCGGCAGCGCACCCCGCATCAGCAACCCCGGCGCCGATGGCCCCGAGCGCCGCGAAGAGCGCGCGCTGCGCCCACGCCGCCTCGACGAGTTCGTCGGCCAGACGGCGGTGAAGGAAAACCTGCGCGTCTTCATTCAAGCCGCGAAGGAGCGCGAGGAAGCGCTCGACCACGTGCTCCTCTACGGCCCGCCCGGCCTGGGCAAGACGACCCTCGCCGGTATCCTCGCCAACGAGCTCGAGGCCGCCTTCAAGGCCAGCAGCGCGCCGGTCTTCCAGAACGCCGCCGAGCTGGTGGGCGTGCTCACGCACCTCGAGCCGCGGCAGGTGCTCTTCCTCGACGAGGTGCACCGCCTCGGCCGGGTGCTCGAGGAGCACCTCTACCCGGCCATGGAGGACTTCCGCTGCGAGCTCGTCGTCGACAGCGGTCCCAACGCGCGCCACTACAGCCTGCAGCTGCCGCCCTTCACGCTGGTGGGGGCCACGACGCGCGCGGGGATGATCAGCGCGCCCCTGCGCAACCGCTTCGGCGTGGTGGCGCGGCTGGACTTCTACGACACCGACGAGCTCTCGCGCATCCTCGCGCGCTCGGCCGCGCTGCTCGAGCTCGACGCCGACGCCGACGGCCTCGCCGAAATCGCCCGCCGCAGCCGCGGCACGCCGCGCATCGCCAACCGCCTGCTGCGGCGGCTGCGCGACTACGCGCAGGTGGGGGGCGGCGGCCGCATCACGCGCGACCTGGCGGACTACGGCCTGCAGCGGCTGGGCGTCGACGCCGAGGGCCTCGACCCCATGGACCGCCGCCTGCTCGAGACGCTGATCCACCACCACGGCGGGGGCCCGGTGGGGGCGAGCACGCTGGCGCTGGCGCTGGCCGAGGAGAGCGAGACGCTCGAGGACGTCTACGAGCCCTACCTCATCCAGCAGGGCTTCCTGCGCCGCACGCGCCGCGGGCGCGTGGCCGCGCGGCGCGCCTACGAGCACCTGGGGATCACGCCGCCGGCCGCGCTCGACGACGACGCGACGGGGCTCCTCGAGGACCCGTCCTGAGGTCTGCCGTGCCGCCGTCCGAACGTCTCGCGGACTACGACTTCGCGCTGCCGGCCGCGTCCATCGCCCAGCGCCCGCTGGCCGACCGCGCCGCCTGCCGGCTGCTGCACCTGCCGCTCGAGGATCCCGGCGCCCCCCTGGCCGACCGCCGCTTCCGCGACCTGCCCGGGCTGCTCGCCCCCGGCGACCTGCTGGTGGTGAACGACACGCGGGTGCTGCCCGCGCGGCTGCTGGGGACGCGCGAGCACCCGGGCGGCGGCGCTGCGGAGCTGCTCCTGCACAGTCCCGGCCCCGACGGCCGCTGGCTCGCGCTGGTGCGTCCCGCGCGCCGCTTCCGGCCCGGCGATCGGTTCGTGGCCGCCGAGGGTACAGTGTGTGTAATAGTTGAGGAGGCGGACGGCGAGGGCAGCCGCTGGGTGCGGCTGGAGACACCCGCCACCTGGGAGGCGGCCATGGCCGCGGCGGGCCGCGTGCCCCTGCCGCCCTACATCGAGCGCGCGGCCGACGCCCGCGACGGCGACGACTACCAGACCCGCTTCGCCCGCGTCGACGGCGCCGTGGCCGCGCCGACGGCGGGCCTCCACTTCGACGCGCCCCTGCTCGCCGCGCTCGAGGCGCGGGGCGTGGCGCGCGCCGCCCTCACGCTGCACGTGGGCATCGGCACCTTCCAGCCGGTCCGCGAGGATGACCCCGCCCGCCACGACATGCACGCCGAGCGCTTCGTGCTGCCCGAGTCCACGCGCCGCGCGGTGGACGCCACGCGCGCCGCCGGCGGCCGCGTGATCGCCGTGGGCACCACGGTGGTCCGGGCGCTGGAGTCCCTCGACGCGGCCGCCTGGGACGCCCCCGGCGACCACGCCGCCGAGACGCGTCTCTTCATCCGGCCTCCCTACCCGTTCGGGCGCATCGACGGGCTCGTCACCAACTTCCACCTGCCGCGCAGCACCCTGCTCATGCTGGTGGCGGCGCTGGCGGGCCGCGAGCGCCTGCTCGCCGCCTACGAACACGCCGTGGTCGCGGGCTACCGCTTCTACTCCTATGGCGACGCCATGCTGCTGGCGCCGGGCCGGGACGCGCCGTGAGCGCCCCCTTCTTCGAGCTGCAGGCGGTGGATCCCACCGGCGCGAGGGCGGGCGTGCTGCACACGGAGCACGGGGACGTCCCCACGCCGGTCTTCATGCCCGTGGGCACCCAGGGCGCGGTGAAGACCGCCACCGCCGAGCAGCTGGAGTCCATCGGCGCGCGGCTGATCCTCGCGAACACCTACCACCTCTACCTGCGTCCGGGCGCGGCGCGCGTGGAGGCGGCCGGCGGCGTGCACGGCCTCGCCGCCTGGCGCGGCGCGCTGCTCACGGACAGCGGTGGCTACCAGTTCTTCTCGCTGAAGAGCCTGAACACCGTGAGCGAGGAGGGCGTCAGCTTCCGTTCGCACCTCGACGGCTCGCGCCACGCCCTCACGCCCGAGCAGGTGATCGACGTCCAGGCCGCGCTGGGCGCGGACCTCGTCATGCCGCTGGACGAGTGCATGCCCTACCCGAGCACCTTCGAGGACGCGGAGCGCTCCACCGCCCGCACCACGCGCTGGGCGCGTCGCTGCCGTGACCACCGCGGGCCCGTCTTCCAGCATCACGCGCACGCGCAGCGGCTCTTCGGCATCGTGCAGGGCGCCAGTTACCCCGCGCTGCGCCGGCGCTCCGTGGACGAGATCGCCGCGCTCGACCTGCCCGGCCACGCCATCGGCGGCCTGGCGGTGGGGGAGCCGAAGACCGAGATGCTGGACCTCACCGCGCTCTGCGCCGAGCTGCTGCCGGCCGACAAGCCGCGCTACCTGATGGGCGTCGGCTTTCCGGAGGACCTGCTGCGCTGCGTCGCGCGGGGCGTGGACATGTTCGACTGCGTCATGCCCACGCGCAACGCGCGCAAGGGCACGCTGTTCACCCGCGCGGGACGGCTGGTGGTCAAGAACGCCGCCTACGCCGACGACCAGGCGCCCCCGGACGACGCCTGCGCCTGCCCCACCTGCCGCCGGCACAGCCGCGCCTACCTGCGCCACCTCATCCAGGTGGGCGAACCCACGGGGATGACGCTTGCGACCCTGCACAATCTGTACTTCTATTTGGACTTGATGCGCGGCGCCCGCGAGGCCATCCTGGCGGGAAACTACGCCGCGTACCTGCGCGACTTCTTCGACGGCTATGCCATGGCCACCGACTGACACTTCCGGAAGGAGCCCCGATGCCCCTCCTCCTGCAGGCCCAGACCTCGGCCCCCGCCTGGAGCCCGATGCTCCTCATGGTGGGCATGTTCGCGGTCCTGTACTTCTTCATGATCCGTCCCCAGCAGCGCCGGGCCAAGGAGCATCAGGCGATGCTCAAGACCCTGGCCAAGGGGGATCACGTCATGACCAGCGGCGGTCTCTTCGGCACCGTCGTGGGCGTCAAGGAGGACCGCGTGGTCGTCCGTCTCGACGAGAACTGCAAGGTCGAGGTGTCCATCGGCAACGTGAGCGCCAAGCTGGACAAGTGAGATGAGCCTCAGCCTCAAGTACATCGGCTGCGACGTCCTGCGTCAGCGCGGCGAGCCCGTCACCGCGTTCGGCGAGGCGCTGGAGCAACACATCCCGCGCATGCTGGAGATCCTCCACGAGGAGGGAGGCATCGGTCTGGCCGCGCCGCAGGTGGGGCTGGCCCAGCACTTCTTTATCCTCGTGGCGAACGTGGATGACGACGAGCGCGAGGAGGACGAGGTGCTGCTCATGGCCAACGCCCGCATCGTCGAGCGCTCGAAGGAGGAGGTGGCCATCGAGGAGGGCTGCCTCTCCATCCCCGGCCTGCGCGCGGAGGTCACGCGGCCCGAACGCGTGCGCGTGCAGTTCCAGGACCTCGGCGGCGAGAGCGTCGAGCTGGAGACGGGCGGCATGCTGGCGCGGGTGATCCAGCACGAGCTGGATCACTGCGAGGGCATCCTCTTCACGGACCGCCTGAGCCCAGCGCGGCGCATGCTCCTCAAGAAGCGTCTCGCCGACATCGAACGCGAGTACGCCCCCCGCCAATGACGCGGCTCCGCGTGGCGTTCATGGGCAGCCCGGCGCTGGGCGTCCCCGCCCTGCGCGCCCTGCATGCGGCCCCCGACATCGAGCTGGTCCAGGTGGTGACCCTCGGCGACCGCCGCCGCGGACGCCGGGGCGGAACCGTGCCGACCCCGGTGGGGGAGGCGGCGCTCGACCTCGACGTCGCGCTGCTGCGCTGGGAGCGCGGCGATCGCGCCGCCGTCGAAGCCGTGCTCGCGCCGCTGGCGCTCGACGTGATCGTCGTCATCGCCTTCGCGCGCATCCTGCCGCCCCCGCTGCTGGCGCTGCCGCGCCTGGGCTGCCTCAACCTGCACGCCTCGCTGCTGCCCTGGGGCCGGGGTGCGAGTCCGATCCAGCACGCGATCCTCGAGGGGCTCGCCGAGAGCGGATGGTCCGCCATGCTCATGGACGCCGGCCTCGATACGGGTCCCGTGCTCACGACGCACGCGCTCACGCTGAACGCGCGCTGGACCGCCGGCGATCTCACCGACGCGCTCGCCGCCTGCGCCGGCCCGTTCCTGCTGCGCGCGCTGCGCGGCTGGCGCGACGGCGAGCTGGCGCCCGTCGCCCAGGACGACAACGCCGCCACCCTCACGCGCAAGATTCCCGCCGAGGCCGGCGGGCTGGACTGGTCGCTTCCGGCCGTGGCGCTGGATCGCCGCGTGCGCGCCTACTCGCCCAGCCCCGGCGCCTGGTGCCGCCGCGACGGCGAGCGCCTCGGTCTGCTCGCGGTCGCGCCCGCCCCGCGGCAGGGCCACGCCGCTCCCGGCGAGGTGATGGCCGCGCGCCCGCGTCTGCTCGTCGCCTGCGGCGAGGGCGCGCTCGAACTGCAGCGCGTGCAGCCGCCGGGTCGGCGTCCCATGGACGCTCCGTCCTACCTGAACGGCCGCCCCCTGCGCGTGGGCGAGCGGCTCGAGAACGGATGAAGCTCGCCCCCGCGCGCCAGGCCGCGCTCCGCTTCCTCGCCGCCCTCGAACTGGACCTGGACGGCGGCGGCGCCGAGGCCGACTGGGACGCCCTCCAGGAGCGCTGGCTCGCCGACCCGCTGCTCGCCGATCCCCGGGATCGCCGTCTCTTTCGACAGCTGACCGCGGGCGTCGTGCGACTGCGCGGCCGGCTCGACGCGCGGCTCAGACGTCTCACCGGCCGCGAGTCGCTCGATCCCGTGCCGCGCGACGCGCTGCGCCTGGCCCTCTATCAGCTCGAGCACATGGACCGCCTGCCCGCGCACGCCGTGATCGGCGAGAGCGTGGAGTGGGTCAAGCGCCGGCGTCCGCGCCTCGCGGCCTGGACCAACGCGCAGCTCCGCAACTGGCAGCGCGGCGGCGTGCCCGGCGAGGAGCCGTCCGCTGCGGACGACTGGGAGGCGCACGCCGAGGCCGTCCACTCCATCCCCGGCTGGCTCGCCACGCGCTGGCGCGACGAACACGGCGACGCGCGGGCCCTGGCCTTCATGGCCGCCGTGGGCGCCGCGCCGGCCTACTGCTTCCGCTGGAACGCGCTGCGCGAGGGGCGGGAAGCGTTGCTGGACGCGCTGCGCGAAGCGGGCGCCGAGGTTGAGCCCCTCGACGGCGCGCCCCTGGGCTTTCGCGTGCGCGGCGCGTGGCCGGCCGCCCTGCGCGAGGCGCTGGAGGACGGGCGCGTCAGCGTCCAGGACGCCAGCTCCCAGCGCATCGCGCCGCTGCTCGACGCCAGGGACGGCGCGCAGGCGCCGGGCGACTACGCGGACCTCTGCGCGGCGCCGGGCGGCAAGTGCTGCCACCTGGCCGAGCGCGGCGGGGATCGGCGGGAGGTCGTCGCGCTGGACATCGACGCCGGGCGGCTGGGGAAAGTCCTTGCCAACGCCGAACGGCTGGGCTTAGTTCGGCTCCGCGCCGAGTGCGCGGATCTGCGCGTCGCGGCGCCGCGTCCGCTGGACGGCGTCCTCCTGGACGCTCCCTGCAGCGCCCTGGGCACGCTCGCGCTGAATCCCGACGCGCGCTGGCGCCGCCGTCCGGAGGAGATCCCGCGGCTCGCGGCGCTGCAGCGCGAACTGCTCGTCGCGGCGGCGGCCTGGGTGCGGCCGGGGGGACGGCTGCTCTACGCGGTCTGCACCTTCACGCCGGAGGAGACGGTCCGCCAGCGCGAGGGCTTCCTGGCCGCGCGGCCGGATTTCGCGCCGGAGCCCTTCGGCGCGGACGAGCTGCCGGCCGCCTTGCGCAGCGCCGGCGGCGACTATCTCGTGTTGCCCGACGTCGAGGATGGCTCGGGCATGTACGCCTTCCGCTGCCGGCGCCGCGAAACGCCGGCCGAGGGGAGAAGCGCAGGATGAAGATGCGCGGACTCACGCGCTTCACGTTGAGCGTCCTGGGCATGGCGGCCTTCGTGCTGCTGGGCATCTGGGTCGCCAACCGCTGGATCCTGCCGCACCACGTGGGCAGCGGAACCGCCTTCGCCATGCCGCTGCTCGAGGGCAGCTCGAAGGAGGAGGTCTACGCCCTCTGCGCGCGGCGCGGCCTGATCCTGAGCGAGCGCCCGGCGGAGTTCGACGCCTCGCTGCCCAGCGGCTACCTGTTGCGCCAGCACCCACCCGCCGGGACCCAGGTCAAGTCGGGCCGGCGCGTCACGGTCACCTTCTCCGCGGGCCCGCGCATGGTCGTGGTCCCCGAGCTGCACGGGCAGACCGAGCGCCAGGCGCGCCTGAGCCTCGAGGACCTGGGCCTGGTGCCCGGCGATCTGCTGCGCTGCCCCGGCGACACGCCCGCGGGCGACGTCCTCAGCAGCCGCCCGGGACCCGGCGCGCGCGTGCCGCTGGGCGGAAGCGTCGCCCTGCTGCTGTCCACGGGGGGCGGCGCCGGCGCGGGCGGCTACCTGATGCCCGACCTGACGCAGCGGGACCTGGACGCCGCGCTGGCCCTGCTGGCGGACAGCGGGCTGGAACGCCCGGAGCTGCGCTACCGGAGCGCGCTGGGCGCGCGGCCCGGCGACATCCTGTCTCAGAGTCCCGCCGCGGGGACTCGCGTGGAAGGGGGGCGGCACCTTGAGCTGGTGGTCGCATCTGGATCGCAATAGGGTGGGCGTGGCGCCGTCGCTGCTCGGCGGCGACCTGGCCCGCCTGGCCGACGAGGTGCGCGACGTGGAGACGGCCGGCGCGGACCTGCTGCATCTGGACGTCATGGACGGCCACTTCGTCCCCAACCTCACCTTCGGCCCCGAGGTCATCGCCGCCGTGGCGAAGGTGGCCCGGCTGCCCCTCGACTGCCACCTGATGATCGAGTCGCCCCTGGCCAGCGCCGCCAGCTATGCCGAGGCGGGCTGCCACGGACTCACCCTGCACCTCGAGACCCTGAGCGACCCCGTGCGCGCAGTCGACGCGCTCCACGCGCTCGGCGTCCTGGCGGGCCTCTCGGTCCGCCCTGGCACGCCGCTGCCCCCGGCGGGGCCGCTCTGGGAGCGCCTCGACCTGCTGCTGGTGATGAGCGTCGAGCCCGGCTACTGCGGCCAGGCCTTCCAGCCCGCGGCCGTGGAGAAGGTCGAGGCCGCCGCGGCCCTGCGCCGCGAGGCGGGCCTCGACTTCGCCATCTCCGTGGACGGCGGCGTGGGGCCCGCCCAGGCCGGCCTCCTGCGCCGCGCGGGCGCGGACGTGCTGGTGGCCGCCAGCGCCGTCATGGGCAAGCCCGACCGGGCCGCCGCCGTGGCCGCGCTCCGCGAGGCCGCCGCCTCAAAATAGCGCGTTTTGCCGCCGCCAGGGGCTTGTCAGGCAGGGTAAGCTCTGCTATATTGCCGACTTCGTGCGCCTACGCCACGCCTGGCAGGGGGCGCTCTCCCGGAGGCCTTCGTGTTCCAGAACCTCAGCGAGCGCTTGGAGTCCGTCTTCACCAAGCTGAGGGGGAAGGGAAAACTTCGGGAGGAGGACGTCGAGGAGGCGCTGCGCGAAGTGCGCCGCGCGCTGCTCGAAGCGGACGTCAACTTCGGCGTCACGCGCGACTTCGTCGCCCGCGTCCGCGAGAGCGCGGTGGGGCGGCAGGCGCTGGGCGAGCTGAGCACGGCGCAGCAGGTGGTGGGGATCGTCCACGAGGAGCTCGTGAAGCTCCTTGGCGGAGGCGAGGGCCATCACCCGCTGGACCTGCGGACGAGCCCGGTGTCCACGGTCATGCTCGTGGGCCTGCAGGGCGCGGGCAAGACGAGCTTCGCCGCCAAGCTGGCGGGGCTGCTGCGGCGCCAGGGACGGCGGCCGCTGCTGGTGGGCGCGGACATCCAGCGCCCCGCGGCGATGGACCAGCTGGAGGTCCTGGGCCGCCAGATCGACATCCCGGTCTTCCTGGATCGGGACGAGAAGGACGTGGGCGTCATCGCCGAGTCCGGACGCGCCGACGCGCGCGCCCGGCTCTGCGATCTGATGCTGCTGGACACCGCCGGGCGCCTGCACGTGGACGAGGCGCTGATGGGAGAGCTCGAAGGGCTGAACGCGCGCCTGCGCCCCGACGAGATCCTCCTGGTGGTGGATGCGATGACCGGCCAGGAGGCCGTGCGCGTGGCCGAGGCCTTCAAGGACCGGCTGCCGCTCACCGGCGTCCTGCTGAGCAAGCTGGACGGCGACGCCCGCGGCGGCGCCGCCCTATCGGTGCGCGCGGTGACCGGCCTGCCCATCAAGTTCGTGGGCGTGGGCGAGACCGTGAAGGACGTCGAGGCCTTCCACCCCGACCGCATGGCCGGGCGGATCCTCGGCATGGGCGACGTCCTGTCCCTGGTGGAGAAGGTCCAGCAGGAGCAGGATCTCGCCGAGGCCCAGCAACTCGAGCAGAAGCTGCGCAAGCAGGGACTGGATCTCGAGGACATGCTGGGGCAGATCGAGAAGCTGCAGAAGATGGGGCCGCTGAACAAGATCCTCGGCATGTTGCCCGGGATGAGCAAGCTCCAGTCCCAGGGCTTCGAGGCGGATGAGGGCCAGCTCACGCGTGTGCGGGCGATCATCCAGTCGATGACGCGGCAGGAGCGTCGGCGCCCCGAGATCATCGACGGCAGCCGCCGCCGGCGCATCGCGCGCGGCAGCGGCACCACGGTGCAAGACGTCAATCAGCTGCTCAGGCAGCACGGCGAGATGAAGAAGATGATGAAGACCCTCGGCCGGATGAAGGGCCGGGGTCGCGTCCCGGGCCCCATGCGCGGCGGGCCAGGCAACTGAACCGGAGGTTTCTCCCTTGTCGACGAAGATCCGTCTGACGCGAATGGGTTCCATGAAGCGGCCCTTCTACCGCCTGGTGGTGGTGGATTCCCGGGCCCGGCGCGATGGCCGCTACATCGAGAATCTCGGCACCTACAACCCGGTGCCCAAGGCCACCGAGATCAATCTGAACGAGGATCGCATCCTCCACTGGCTGGGCCAGGGCGCCGAGCCCTCGGGCACCGCGGAGAATCTGATCCGCCGGCAGGGCCTGATGGAGAAGCACCGCCTCCTCAGCGAGGGCGTCGAGCCCGCGGATCTCGAGGCGCGCCTGGAGGCCTGGAAGGCCAAGCAGCCGAAGCCCCGGGCCGCGTCGCCCAGCCGCGCCGACAAGAAGGCGCAGAAGAAGGAAGACGCGCGCGTCGCCGCCGTGGCCGCCGCGAAGGCCAAGGCCGACGCCGAGGCCGCCGCTGCCGCCGCCGAGGCGCCCGCGGAGTCCGGCGAGGCCGACGGGGCGGAGGCCTAGCGGATGGCCCAGGTGGAAAAGCTGCTCCGCTACATCGCCGACTCCCTGGTGGAGGCGCCGGAGCAGGTGAGCATCGAGAAGGAAGCCGAGGGACCGGAGGACGTCTACACGCTCCTGCTGGCGCCCGACGACCTCGGCCGTCTCATCGGCCGGCACGGCAAGACCGCCGAGGCGCTGCGCACACTGCTCTCGGCGGTGGGCCGCAGGGAGGAGCGGAAGGTCAGCCTCCGGATCCGTGAGCACGAGTGAGGCCGCCCCGCGGCGGATCGAGCTGGGGCGTCTGGTGCGCCCCGTAGGCATCAAGGGCGAGGTGAAGCTCCTGCCCAGCGAGGACTTCTGGCCGGAGGCGCTCACCTCGTCCCGGCTCAAGCTGGCCCTCGCCGGCGAGGAGCGGGACGTGAAGGTGCTGGGCAGCCGGCCCTCCGGCGACTGTCTGGTGCTGCGCCTCGAGGCTCTGGCCGACCGCAACGCCGCCGAGGCGCTGCGCGACGCGGAGTTGCAGCTGGTGGGCGAGCCGGACGTCGCGCTGCCGGACGTGCCCCGCAGCTGGCAGGTGGAGGGCATGGAGGTGCGGCTCGCCGGCGGCGAGGCGCTGGGCCGCGCGACGGCGCTCACGCCCATGCCGGGCCAGCCGCTGCTGCAGGTGAAGGGCGAGACGAAGGACTACGCGATACCCTTCGTCCCGCCCATCCTCTGCGGCATCGACTGGGCGGAGGGGGTCATCGAGATCGATCCCCCGGACGGTCTCCTGGAGCTGTAGCGAGGGAGCGGCGTGGTCATCAGCGTGGTCACGATGTTCCCGGACTTCCTGCGCAGCGCGCTGCGCGTGGGCATCCTGGAGCGGGCCATCGAGCGCGGGGTGGTGGACTATCGCTTCGCCAGTCCGCGGGACTTCGCCGTGGACCGGCACGGGACGATCGACGACTACGCCTACGGCGGCGGCGCGGGCATGATCCTGATGGCGCCGCCGATGGTCGACGCGGTGGAGTCGCTGCTCGTCCAGAGCGAGTATCCGGGGCACCCGGTGATCCTGCTTTCGCCCCGCGGGCGGCCCTTCGACCAGGCCACCGCGAAGCGGTTGAGCGGCGAGAGCGAGATCACGCTCGTCTGCGGACGCTACAAGGGCGTGGACGAGCGGGTGCGCGAGCTGGTGGTGAGCGAGGAGATCTCCCTCGGGGACTTCATCCTCACCGGCGGCGAGCCGGCGGCGCTCTGCATCATCGACGCGGTGGTGCGGCTGCTGCCGGACGTGATGAGCGACCTGGAGTCGGCCGAGACCGATTCCTTCGGCGCGGACAAGTCGGGCCTCCTGGACTGGCCGCACTACACGCGGCCGGAGAGCTACCGCGGCCTCGAGGTGCCGCCGGTGCTGAAGGGCGGCAACCACGCGCTGATCGAGGCTTGGCGCCGGGAGGAGTCCCTGCGCCTGACGAGGAAGCACCGCCCGGATCTGCTCGAGGACTGACGGTCCCGAGGAGCAGCGAAGCCGGGAAGACAAGGAAGCCCAGCCGGCGCGGGCCGGCCCACAAGGCGGAGGACAGGGCCATGAACATCGTCGATGCGATCCGGAACCAGCAGCTGAAGGACGCCGTGCCGGACTTCAACGTGGGCGACACGGTGAAATTCCGCGTCAAGGTGATCGAGGGCAACAAGGAGCGGTTCCAGCCCTTCCAGGGCACGGTGATCCAGCGGCGCGGCAGCGGCATCGAGGCCACCTTCACGGTGCGCAAGATCTCCGGCAACATCGGCGTGGAGCGCGTCTTCCCGCTGCACAGCCCCAACATCAGCGACCTCGAGGTGGTGCGTCGCGGCAAGGTGCGCCGCGCGAAGCTCTACTACCTGCGCGGTCTGAGCGGCAAGAAGGCGCGCATCGCCAGCCGCCGCGACCACGTCGCCAAGCAGGACTAGCCGGCGCCCCCATGTCTGGGAGCGCCACGACGGCGTCGGCCCCGGATCCCGCCCCCAGCGCGGTGGTCCTGGCCGACGCCGCTGCGTTTCGGGCCGCGAGCGTCGCCGAGCAGACGGCGGCGCTGACCGCGCTCGCCCCCCCGGAGCGCGCGCCGTGGCTCCTTCTCCTCGATGACGATCCCCGCCAGGGCTCCCGCCAGCTGGCATCGCGCTTGCGGCGCGAGGCCGTGCGCCACGCGGCGCGCGAGGCGCGCTGGGCGGAACTCGCCGCCTTCGACCGCCACGAGGCCGCGGGGCAGCGGCTCGCGGGCGTGGACGAGGTGGGCCGCGGCCCGCTGGCCGGCCCCGTCAGCGCGGGCGCGCTGATCCTGCCCCCGGACTACCACGCCCCCGGCCTCGACGACTCCAAGCGCCTCACGCCCGCCGCGCGCGAGCGCTGGGCGGAGCGGCTGCGCGCCGATGCGGTCAGCTGGGCGGTCGCCGACGTGGACGCGGCCACCGTGGACGCCATCGGCATCCGCCAGGCCGTGTTCCGCGCCATGGCCGAGGCACTGCGCGCGCTGCGCCCGCGCGCCGAGCGCGTCTTGATCGACGGCCGCGAGCTGCCCGCCGGCGCGCGCATCAGCCGCGCGGTGGTGGACGGCGACGCGAAGAGCCTCGCCATCGCCGGCGCCTCGGTGCTGGCCAAGGTGCACCGCGACGCGCTGATGGTGCAGGCCGACGCCGAGTGGCCGGGCTACGGCTTCGCCGGTCACAAGGGCTATGGCAGCGACGCGCACATCGACGCCCTCCTGCGCCTGGGGCCCTGCCCCCTGCACCGACGGAGCTTCTGTGAACGCTGGTTCCCCGTCGCCGCGAAATCGACGCGCGCTGGGCGCGCTCGGTGAGACCCTTGCCGCGGACTACCTCGCACTGCGCGGCTGGCGCGTGCTCGCGCGCAACCTGCGCGTGGGCCAGAAAGAGATTGACCTCCTCGCGGTCGACGGGTCATGTCTCGTGGGCGTCGAGGTGCGCATGCGCCGCGGCGACCGCTACGGACGCGCGGTGGAGAGCGTGAATCCGCGCAAGCATGCCCTGCTCCGCGCCGGGCTGCGCGAGGAGGTGCTGCGCCGGGGCTGGCGCGGACTCTATCGCCTCGACCTCGTGACCCTGGATCTCGACCTCGCGCAGGACCGCCTGGAGCTGGAGCACTACCGCGGTCTCTGAGCCCAGCTCGAAGGACTTCCGTGCCTGCGACCCTCGGCGTCATCACGGCCTGCCTGGTCAGCCTGCTGCTCGGCCGCGCGGCCATCGCCGCGGCGGGGCGTCTGCGCTTCCTCGACGCGCCAGGCGAGCGCAAGCTTCAGAGCCGTCCCATCCCCGTGCTGGGCGGCGCGGCGATCGTGCTCGGGCTGCTGGCGGGGCTGACCCTCACCTGGCCGGATGCCGAGCGCGGACTCCTGCTACGCTGGCTCGCCGGTTCGCTCTGGCTGCTCGTCGTCGGCATGCTCGACGACCGCCGCGGCCTCGGTCCGCGACGCCGCCTGCTCGGCCAGCTGCTGGCGGCGCTGCTCCTGCTGCCCGAGCTGCGCGGCTGGCTCGATCCCGGCGGCCTGGCGGTCGCGCTGGGACTCGTCTGGGTGCTGGGGCTCGTCAACGCGATGAACTTTCTCGACAACATGGACGGCGCCGCCGGCACGCTCGCGCTGACCGGCGCCGTGGCGCTGGCGCTGAGCTTCGGTGTGGCCGGCGTCCCGGCGCTGGCCGCGCCGCTCTGGCCGCTGGCCGGCGCGCTGGCGGGCTTCCTCTGGTGGAATCGTCCCTCGGCGCGACTCTACATGGGGGACGCGGGCGCCACCGTGCTCGGCTACACGCTCGCGCTGTTCAGTCTGCTCCTGGTGCCGCGGGCGGGGCTGAGCCCCTGGCTGCTGCCCTTCGTCGTCGCCCTGCCGCTCTACGACAGCTGCACGGTGTTCTGGATCCGGTGGCGCGAGGGACGCCCGCTCTGGGTGGGGGACCGACGGCACGCGACGCATCGGCTGCTGGACCGTGGCAGCGGCATCGGCCGCGCACTGGCCGTGCTGAACGGGTGGGCCGCGGCGGCCGCGGCGGCGGCGCTGCTGCTGAACTGGGGGGGAGTGCGCGGTCTGCGCGCGTTTGCCGCCCTGGGCCTGGCGCTGGCGCTCGCCGTCGCGCTGTTCGGGGGGGAGCGTCGCTGGGAACGGGGCCGGTCGCCCGACGGCGCGGCGCGGCGGCGGAGCTAGTAGAGGTCGTCCTCGTCGCCGATCTCGTCGTCCAGGAGCTCGTCGAACTCCTCGTCGAAATCCTCCGCGTCCTCCGACTGCTCCCAGGTCTCGTCCTCGTCGACCTCGATGCGGCCCTCACCCAGGCAGAAGGGGCACTCGTCGTCCTCGAGGATGCCCGTTCCGCCGCACTCGTCGCAGGTGACCGGCTTCTTGCTGCTGCTCATCAGTCTCCGACCCTGGTTGACGTCCGCGGAGCCCCGCGCTGGGGGCGCTCCCTCCCCTGCGTCGAGGGGAGCGTGCGAAAATGTTAGCGTGGGCGAAGGCACTGTCAAGCGAGAAACGTCCACGCCGTGAACACCCCGCCGGCCGCCTGACATCCCCGGTTGACCGCGCCGGCAAAGGACCCGCGCCAGCGCGCCCTCCGCGGACGGTACCGCGCTTGCAGCGTCCCGCCGCCGGCCCGACCGGCGGGGGAGGAGCATGCACAGCAGCTGGCGCGGCGCGAGTCTTCGTGGGGTCGAGGGGATGCCCGTGCGCGTGGAGGTCCAGATGGCGCGGGGCCTGCCCGGCCTCAGCCTCGTCGGGCTGGCCGGCGCGGCCACGCGCGAGAGCCGCGAGCGCGTCTACGGGGCGCTGCGGGAGAGCGGCTTCGGCGTGCCCGCGGGGCGCGTCACCGTGAACCTGGCGCCCGCGGAGGAGCCGAAGCAGGGGACGGCCTTCGACCTGCCCATGGCGCTGGGTCTGCTGGAGGTGAGCGGACAGCTCGCGCCGCGCCGCGGGCGCGACTGGTGCCTGCTCGGCGAGCTGGGCCTGGACGGCCGTCTGCTGCCCCTGCGCGGCGCGCTGCCCCTGGGGCAGGCAGCGCTCGCCGACGGGTCGGCGGGCCTCGTGCTGCCTTGCGGCAACGCGGCCGAAGCCGCCTACCTCGCCGGGTCGCCGCTCCTGCTCTTCGATACGCTGCGCGCGGTGGTGGACTGGGTGGAGGGCCGCGGCGCGCCCGCAGCGCCCGCGCTGCGCCTGCCGGCCGCGAGGGAGCGGGCGCGTCCGCTACTGCTGCCCGGGGGCGCGCGTCTCGCCCGCGCGCTGGCCGCGGCCGCCGTGGGCGGGCACAACGTGCTGCTGGTCGGCGCGCCCGGCAACGGCAAGTCCACGCTGGCCCGCGCGCTGGGCGCGCTGCTGCCGCCCCTGGATCGCGACGAGCGCCGCGAGGTCATGGCGCTGCGCTCGGCCGCGGGCCTGCCCGTGGACGGCTCCCGCGGCCGTCCGCTGCGCGCGCCCCACCACAGTCTCAGCCTCGCGGGCCTCATCGGCCGGCAGGGGAGCGGGGGACGACCCGGCGAGTTGAGCCTCGCGCACCGCGGTCTGCTCTTTCTCGACGAGCTGCCGGAGTTCCGCCGCGACGTTCTCGAAGCCCTGCGCGAGCCGCTCGAAGACGGCGCGCTGCTGGTGAGCCGCGGCGCCGGCAGCCTGCGCTGGCCCGCGCGCTTCCAGCTCGCGGCCGCCATGAACCCCTGCCCCTGCGGACAGAGCCTGCGCGGACGCGAGCACTGCCGCTGCACGCCCGGGCAGGTGCAGCGCTACCGTGGGCGGGTGTCGGGGCCGTTGCTGGACCGCATCGACCTCATCCTCGAAGTGCCCGCCTGGCGCGGCCGGCCGGGCGCGGACCGCCTGTCCCCGGCGGCCGCCTGCGCGCTGCGGCGGCGGATCCTTCGCGCGCGGCGGCGTCTGCGCGCTGGCAGGGTGGGGACGCTCGACGCCGTCGACGCCGCCTGGCTCGACGCCCGCCTCGCCGAGACCGGCGCGAGCTACCGCCAACGACTCAAGCTGAGGGCGCTGGCCCGCAGCCTGGCCGCCCTGGACGGCGCCCGCCGTCCCGGCCGCGACGTCCTGCTAGAGTCCCTGGACCTGGGGCTGCGCTGGCGCCTGGCGCTCTCGGCGCCGGGGGCGTCCTAAAGTCGCGGCTTTCCGCAACATAGCGAAGTATCTCGTTATGAGGCCTTCACTTGCGTGGAAATGTGGGGTTGTCGTTTCCAGGAGATTCTGGTATTCTACAGCCGCTCCCCACGAGCGCTCAGCCGTCCCGATGGTGGATGTCCGCGGGGCGGCGGCGCGTGTGCGAAGGATCTGGGACTTCATGCGCCTATTGAGCCTGTTCCCCCTGTTCATCCTGCTCCAGTTCAGCCTCTGCGGGCAGAAGGACCCGGTCCTGACCGAGCGGGACGCGCCCGGCCAGCTCACGGTGCTCGCGCAGGAAGCAGACGGCGGGGCCATCGACGGCGTCGCGATTTCCATCGGCGGGCTGCTGCAGGCCCAGACGGCGCCGGCCACCTTCGAGCTGCCCGCCGAAGCGCCGCTGACCGTGGGCGTCGCCAAGGAGGGCTGGACCTTCACGCCCGGCGAGCTGACCGTCACGCTCGCCTCGGACGAGGAGCGCACGGTCACCTTCGTGGGCGAGGCCGCCGCGACGCGTCTGGTGCTCCTCGAGGACTTTTCCAACACCGGCTGCGTGCCCTGTCCCGCGGCCGACGAGGCCATGTGGACCGCGGTGGGGGCGGCCTCGGGGACGGCCATGCCCATCGCCTGGCATCCCAACTTCCCGGCGCCGAGCGACCCCTTCTTCCTCTACAACATCCTGCTGGGCCACTACGCGAACGACGGTTCGCGCAACAACTTCTACGGCATCTCCCAGCTGCCGCACATCCGCGTGGACGGCGAGGCGGTGGGCGTGCCCTCCGATGCGGTGGAGATCGGGCAGCTCATCGAGGCCAGGCTCGCGCTCGAGCCCACGCTGGAGATGACCGTCGCGCACAGCGTCGCCGGCGCCGAGGTGACCGTGAGCGCCGAAGGGACGGTCCTGCGCGCGCCCCCCGCGGGGAACTGGCGGCTCTATCTCGTGCTCATCGAAAACTACGTGGAGTTCGACGCGCCCAACGGCCAGACCGACTACCGCAACACCGTGCGGCACGTGAACGGCGAGGACGCCGGCTTCAACCATCCTCTCGGCGAGCCTGTCACGCTGAGCACCGGCGGCACGTTCTCTGGAAGCGTCACCTTCACGCCCGATTTTGACGTTGTCGACGTCGACGACCTCCGCGCGGTCGTCTTCGTCCAGGATTCGGATAGCAAACTCATTCTCGATGCTGCGGTCGAAGCCACCGGAGGTCCTTGATGCTGACGTTCCGCAAGTCCACGCTCGCCGTCCTGGCGACCCTCGTCGCCTGTCTCGCGGCCGCGCCCGCTCTCGCCCTGGTGGAGTACACCTGGGACACCCCCGTGCACGTGATCGTCGACGACGAGTTCGCCTTCATCGAGATCTACAGCACGATCACCAACACCGGCGACGAGCGCGACACCTACGACATCCACAAGGAGCAGCTCGTCCCCGACGACCTGATCTGGAGCGCGTCGATCTGCGTGGGCGACTTCTGCTACGCGCCCAACGTCAACGACGTATCCACGGGCTCCATCGATCCGGGCGGCACCGTCGACATCGGCGTGGCCTACTTCTTCGGCACGGAGCCGGGCACGGGTTACTCGAGCCTGCGCGTGTCGAGCCAGAGCGCGCCGGGCCTGGAGGACACGCAGAACTTCGTGGCCATCCACTCGGGCTGCGACGTGCTCGCCGTGGACGACACCGGCGACGCCTTCCTGAGCTTCGACCACATGGACGCCATCCGCGCCCAGCTGGGCAGCCGTTTCGCCGGCCACTGGCCGCGCGCGCTGCAGGAAGTCGATCTCGCCTCCCTGCAGGCCTTCCCCGCGACGCTCTGGATCACCGGCGAGAACGGCGAGACCCTGGACGCCGCGGACCGCGCCGTGCTCGGCGACTTCCTCGGCGGCGGCGGCTCGCTGCTGGTCAGCGGCGACGAGGTCGGCTACGACCTCTGCGATCCGGCGAGCCCGAACTACAGCACGGCCAACGTGCAGTGGGTGGCCGACAACCTCGACGCCGGCTACGAGGCCGACTTCGGCGACACCCAGGTGGACGGCCTCGCCGGCAGCGACCTGGGCGACGGCCTCAGCTTCACCCTGAACGATCCCATGGCCGACCCGGACGTCATCCGCCTCACCCGCGCCGGCGCCGCGCAGTTCGGCTACGGCACGGGCGGCACGGCGGGGATCCTCAGCACGGGGACCAAGCGCGTCGCCTTCCTCGGCTTCGACCTGGCGGACCTCGACGCCGCCAGCCTGGGCGCCGTCCTCGACAACGCGCTGACCGCGCTGGCGCAGCCGTCCGCGTCGGACACGCCGGCGCTGCCCGCGGCGCTCACGCTGCTGCCCAACCAGCCCAATCCCTTCAACCCCAAGACGACCCTGCGCTTCCGCGCGCCCGCCGACGGACTGGCCCGCGTGGACGTGCTCGACCTGCAGGGCCGCCAGGTGGCGAGCTTCCGCGTGCCGGTGACGGCCGGCGAGAACGCCGTGCCTTTCACGGCCGTGGACGCCAGCGGACACGACCTGGCCAGCGGCACCTACTTCACCCGCGTGAGTCTGGGCGGCGAGGTCGCCACGGGCAAGATGACCCTGCTCAAGTAGGTCAACGCATAGCGAAAGGACGCGACATGCGACGCATCGGCCTTCTGGCCCTGGCTCTCGGACTGTTCGTGCTGCCCGCGCTGGCCGCGGATCAGCAGGTGCCCAGCTTCTCGCTCGAGGACCTGGAGGGCACACCCCACGCGGTGAGCGAGCTCATCGGCGACGGCCCCGTGCTCTTCAACTTCTGGGCGACCTGGTGCAAGCCCTGCCTGGCCGAGCAGCCCAAGCTCAAGGAGTTCCAGGCCAAGTGGGCGGACAGGGGTTTCCGCGTGGTGTCGGTGAGCATCGACGACCCTCGCACCGCCAAGCAGGTGCGGCCCTTCGTGCACCGTCACAAGATCGAGTTCCCCGTCTACCTGGACTCCAACCAGGAGGCCTACCGCAAGCTGGGCGGCCGCGCCGTCCCCTTCAACGTGCTGGTGGGCTCCGACGGGACGATCCTCTCGGTGAGCATGGGCTACAAGGACAAGGACGCCGAGACCTGGGGCGAGATGATCGAGGCCGATCAGGCCGCGCGCGAGGCGGCCGCGGGGGAGGAGAAGGGTGAATAGACGGGGACCGGCCGTCGCCCTGGGGGCGGCGGCTGTTCTGCTGCTCGTCGGCGCCGTGGCGGCGGTGGCGCCGCTGCGCGCGGGCGAGATCTACGTGCAGGCGCAGAACGACCTGCAGGCCAGTCACGACACGGAGCGCGAGGTCGACATCGTCGAGGACTGGCTCGACCTCGATCTCTACGGCGACGGCTTCCAGCTCGGCATCCGCTACTCGAGCTTCGCGCCGCCGGATCCCATCGTCTCCACGGATCTGAAGAGCAGCGAGGGCATCACCCATCGCTTCGCCGAGCTGCAGCTGGAGAACACCCGCCTGCGCGTCGGCACCTTCACGCGGCTGATGGGCCGCGGGCTCATCTTCCGCAGCTTCGAGAACCGCGACCTGCGCGTGGACACCAACCTCGACGGCCTGCTCATCGAGCAGGAGGGCGGCTGGTGGCGCGGCGCGCTGCTCAGCGGCCGCACCGAGACCGGCCAGATGGAGACCGGCGAGCGGCGTCGCGCGGACCGCTTCAGCGGCGCGGACATGGAGGTGGACCTCGGCCGCATGATCGTCGGCGGCTCCTTCCTCGCGATGGAGCGGCCCAACTCGCCCGCGCGTCCGCAGCTGCAGGCGCTGCGCGCGAGCCTCGTGGACGGTCCCTTCACGCTGGACTGGGAGGGCGCCCGGCACCTGCCGGACAATCCCCAGAACGACGACGCCCGCGGCGCGGGCCAGGTGGTCGAGACCTCCTACCTGGTCGGGCCGCTGGGGCTCTACGCCGGCTACAAGCACTACAACGGCATGTCCGTGCTGACGCAGGACCAGAAGCTCATGAACCAGCCGCCGGTGCTCATCCACGATCCGCGCGCCACGCTCATGAATCGCCATCCGCACCAGCTCGACCCCAACGACGAGAAGGGCTTCCTCGCGGACGTCTCCCTGAGCACGCCGGCGGGCGAGTGGCTCGTGTCCTACGCCGAGACCCAGAACCTCGAGGCGAAGCTCGGCGCCAACAGCTTCACCGAGTCCTTCCTCGAGTGGGACCGCTACGGGCTCGGGCCCTTCGAGTCCGGTCACTTCATCCTGGACTTCCAGCAGACGCCCTACTTCGACACCACGGATCTCGCCGAGCCGGAGTGGGTGTGGGACTACTTCGTCACCACCGCGCTGGATCTGCGCCTGCCCGTCTACCAGGGCACGCTGGTCGGCATCTGGGAGCACCAGCACAAGCAGGCCGATCACGTGGGCGACTACGACGACGAGCTCTTCGTCCTCGAGTACGAGCACGCCAACGGCTGGAGCCTGTCGGTGCTGGGCGAGTTCCTGAACTGGACCGACGAGCAGCAGGTCATCGAAGGGCAGCTCGACCCGCGCAGCCGCTGGTCGGGACTGCAGGTGGCCGGGCCCATCGGCGACCGGCACACCCTGCGGGTCTTCGCGGGCGGGCGGCGCGCCGGCTACATCTGCGTGGGGGGCGTCTGCCGCTACGAGCCGGCCTTCGACGGCATCGAGCTGACGCTCATCAGCCGCTTCTAGCGGACCGCGTTCGCCTCCATGGCCGCGCGCTGCGCCAGGTTCTCCGGGCTGCGCGCGGCCGCGTCGTTCCGGCGCTCGATCACGAGGGCCAGGCCCAGGCTTCCCAGCACCATCGCCACGGCGATCCCGGCCGCCAGGCCGCGCCGCCATCCGCCCGGCGCTTCCAGCCGCAGCAGCAGCGTGGCCGCCAGCGCCGTCAGCGGAAACGCGGCGAAGTAGAGGTAGCGCAGCTCCAGCCAGCCGGCCGGCAGGGGGATCGCCGCGTAGGGCAGCACGGCCAGCAGGGCCCAGCCGGCGAGGAAGCGCAGTCCGGGCCGCGCCGTTCGCGCCGCGAGCAACCGCGCGCAGGCGAGGACGACCCCCGCGCCCAGCGCCCACTGCGCGCCGAGCAGCGCCCGCGACAGCGCCGCAGGCACGCCGCCGCCCGTGGCCGGCACCGGCAGGACGGCGAGCCCGAAGTAGCCCACGTAGCGCAGCGCGGCGGCCAGCACGGCGGCGGGGGAGCCCAGGCCGCCGGCCGTCGTGTCCGCGCCCGCGCTGCCGAGGAGCAGCGCGCTCACGGCCCACGGCACGACGCCCAGCGCGAGCAGCGCCGCGCCCCAGCCCCGCGGACGCGCCGTGATCGGCCCCGCTCCCAGCGCTCGCCGCAGCAGCAGCAGCGGGACGAGCAGCAGCCCCAGCTCGTGGGCGAAGGGGGCGAGCAGCGCGGCCAGCGCGGCCGTCCCTGCGCCGCTGCGGCGCGGATCCGCCTCCGCCAGCAGGGCGACCAGCACCAGCAGCACGGCGAGCAAACCGCCGCTGGTGCAGGCCCAGGTCACCTGCTTGTCCAGGTGCGCGACGCCCACGAGGAACAGGCCGGCGGCGAGCAGTGCGGCGGACGGCTCGACCCCCAGGCGGCGCAGCAGCCGAAAGCCCGCGAGCGCGATCGCGCCGTGAAGGAGCGCGTTGAAGAGCAGGTAGAGTCCGGCGCGCAGCCCGAAGAGCGCGTGTTCGCCGGCGAAGAGGAGCAGGGCGACGGGACGGTAGAAGGCCACGTCGTGCTGAATGCCGAGCAGCGCCCCGGGATCCGGGGCGCTGCGAACGGCGGTCAGGAACTGGTAGTCATCGGCGCGGAAGCCGTTGTCCAGAGCGGCTCCCAGCGGCACGCAGGCCAGGGCCGCGAGCAGCAGCAGGACACGGCGCAAGCGGCCGGCCTCAGCGCAACAGCGTGAGCTTGGGCCCGGGCTCGCCGTGGCCGTCCACGCTGAGGCGGCTGAGATAGGTGCCGCTGGCGAGGGCGGCGCCGCGCTCGTCGCGGCCGTCCCAGCGGAGCACCTGCTCGCCCGCGGGCAGGTCGCCGCGCGTGAGCCGACGCACACGGCGCCCGGTCGCGTCGTAGATGTCCACCGCTACCTCCCTCGCGCCGCGCGCGAGGGACAGCCTGAGCTGCGTGTCGCCGGGGCTCGGGTTGGGCCAGGCCGTGGCCGCGCTCACGAAGGGGCCGCCGCCGGGCACCGCGGTCAGGTCCGCGACGAAGTGCGACACCCAGGTGCTCCAGGCGCTCGACGTCACCGCGTACTCGTGGATCATCCAGAACTCGTAGCCGCCCGGGTCCACGCCCACGGCGCTGTAGTCGCCCCAGCGGGTCGAGCTGTACGACGACGTGCTCTCCTTCACCAGCACCGGCGCCTGCATCGTGCCGGCGGGGTCGCCCGCGGCGCGGTAGCTGCGCCGCATGGAGAAGAAGTCGTTGATGGACGAGTAGGCGTAGACCATCGCCGCGTCGCCCGCGGCGTTCACGCTGATCGAGTTGAAGGTCGCGAAGCCGGTGCCGTTCGGCAGCTCCTCGCCCCACTGCACGAGCGTGGGCGTGCTGCCGCTGTCCGGCCAGCCGTGCATGTCGAACTCGTACCAGCGGGCGGCGGCGGTGCTGCGCGAGGCGTCGGGCGCCACGTGCTGGCAGGCCCACAGCGAACCGTCGCGGTAGACGCAGCTCCAGAAGCGCGCCTCGAAGGTGGTGATCTGCGCCGAGGTGCCGAGGCTGCGCGCGCTGGGCGGACGCCACCAGTTGGGCACGGTGAGCGCGGTGGACGTGAGCGTCGGCGTGCCGAGGGGATCCTGGACCGCCCAGAAGGTCACCGTGTTGGCGCTCAGCGCCTCGTTGGCGTGGACCATGTACATGGTGGGGGCGTCGGTCACTTCCACGGGGATGCCCATGGACTGCGTGCCCGTGTGCAGCACGCTCGTGGCGACGGCCGCGCCGCCCGTCAGCACGCTGCTCTTGTCGAGGATGTAGACCAGGTACTTGTCCCCGCCCGTGAAGAAGTCCGCGGTCAGGTAGACGGCCTGCTCGTCCACGGACATGTTGGGCGAGTCGATGTCGCTGCCGGCGAGGGCGGTGACGTCCTGCCGGTACTTGAACCAGTTGCCGGTGGGGTCGTTGGTCTCCGACACCGCGAAGAGGAAGTAGGAGCGGTTGTTGGTGCGCTCGCAGGCCATGGCCATGAAGCGCTGGTCCAGCGGATCGAAGATGACCTCGGGGTCGAAGACGAAGCCGCCCGCGCCCAGCGAGCCCCAGAAGCCGCTCGCCCCCTCGATGGGGAACTGCCACTGCAGGGTGCCGTCCTTGCGGAAGGCGGCCACGGCGCCGTTGGTGGTGGCCATGACGTGGTCGTGGCCCACGGCCATGTGCGGGTCGGGGGGCGTCCAGCCGGTGTTGTTGATGGCGGTCCAGCCTTCGTCGCGGTTGCCGCCGCCGGGCCAGTAGAGCTCGGGGTCGGGATTGACGGACTCGAAGTCGGCGTCGAAGCTGGGCGGCTCGTGGGGGAGCGCCGCGCCGGCGCCGAAGCCACCGTCGTCGCTGTCCTCGGCGCGGTGCGCGCGCAGGTCCGCCATCGCCAGGCGGCTGCGCTGGGCCAGTCGCGCGACGGGATTGCGGGCTTCGGGCAGCAGCAAGGTCAGGTTCGCGGCGCTGGCGTCGCCCTGCCGCGAATCGCCCTCCCAGGCCACGGCGAGACGGCCGTCGTCGCCGAGCAGCACGCGCGACGCGCCGGAGGCGGCGGCCAGCGCCTGCCAGCCCTCCTCGACGGCGTTCACGCGGAAGGCCTCGCCCAGGGGGGCGAGCGCGGCGCCATAGCGGCGGGCGTAGACGTCCGCCTGCTCGCCGTCGGGGCTGAGCTGGTTCCAGGCCACCGCCAGGTCGCCGTCGGCGTTGGCGGCCAGGGCCACGCCGCTCTGCCAGCCGCCCAGCGCGGCGCCGGGACGGAAGGTCCGGCCGAGCGCGCCGTCGGCCTCCACGCGGCGGAGCGTGGCGCGCCAGTCGTTGCCGTCGCGCTCCATCCAGGCCAGGGCCAGCGCGCCATCCGGCAGCGCGGCGAGGCCGGGCTCGATGCCGCCGGCCGCGGCCAGCGACTCGTCGCCGCGGGGGGCGCCGTCGGCGTCGAAGCGCCGCAGCAGCACGCCGCCCGCCTCGACGAGACCGCGCACCTGGCGCTGCCAGGCGAGGGCGAAGCCGCCATCCGGCAGGGCGGCGACCACGGGCAGGCGGTCCATCGCGCCGGGCGCGCTGACGAGGACGAGCTCGTCGCTCAGCGGCTGGGCCGACGCGCTCACGAGGCGGCCGAAGATGTCGCTCGTGCCGGGTTCGTCACCGGGACCCGTCCAGACGGCGAGATGGCGTCCGTCCACCAGGGTGAGCGCCACGGGGCTCTCCTGGGAACCCGCGGTCGTCTGGTTGAGTAGCAGCTCGTCGCCGCCCTCGACGCGGCCCACGACGGCGTGGGCCGAGCCGTCCTGACCCCAGGCGGTCCAGACCATCCAGAGTTTCCCTGGCGCGCCGGCCACGGTGGGCTGCTGGTACTGGGCGCTGCGGTCGAGGTTCACGGCGAGCTCGGCGCCGTCCGCGCGTCCCCAGGCGTCCACCCGGCGGGCGAAGACCCCGTAGCGGCCGTCGAGCTGGCGACGGCTTTCCCAGACGGCGAGCAGGTCGCCGTCGGCCTGGCTGGCCAGGGCGACGCGCTCCTGGGCGCTGGCGGTGAAGGTGTTGAGGCGCAGTTCGCGTCGAAGGAACTGCCGGTCGCCGTCGCTCACGCGATCGGCGGCGAGGGATGCCGCCGCTGGCAGCAGCAGCGCGGCGAGCAGCGCCGAGCGGAGCGCGAGGCGAGCGAAGCGGGAGCCGTGGCGAGAGCGCATGGGAGCCTCCGTGGCTGAAGGGGGGCCTGGACAGGGCAACGGATGTCCATTATATCGGGTTTGACGCCGGGACTGAAGCGCTTTGCGGCTCGCTTGACGCGTCCCAGGCCCTGTGATAACAATGCCGCGCTGGCCGCCTGCCCCTGCCTGGGCAGCGCTCCCCCCGTCGAAGGAATGCCACGCCCTTGATCCCTCCTCGTCCGCAAGTCTGGCGCCTGCTGGCGCCCGCCTGGCTGCTCGCCCTGCTGGCCCTGGGGATGGGATGCCTCGAGCCCGGCGACACACCGCTCGGTGCCGAGTACAGCCCCGCCCCGCTGCCCGACGACGCGGCGGTCTACGCCGCCCGCGGGGCCGCGCTGAACCTCCGCGTCACCCGGATCGAGGAGAGCCACCCGCTCTTCGACACCGAGGTGCTCGCCTGCGGCGCCGACTCCGCCAGCGGCTTCCGCGCCGAACCCGTCTTCCGCTTCGACTGCGGGCAGTTCACGCCCTACGTCGCCGGCATCGAGACGGCCCGGCTCGCGCCCACCTTCCCCGACGCGGGCGGCGACTCGCCGTGGGCCGGCGACAATCCCGACCTGGGCCGCGACGTGGTGGTGAGCGTCTGGCGCCTGCCGGACATGGACTTCGAGAACGTCGTGCTGGATCAGGCCGTGCGGGACATCCCCGGCGCCTGGCCGGTGACGGGCGTCGTGGACACGCTGCTCAGCGCCGCCACGCTCAGCCTGCCGCCCGAGAGCCTCGAAGTCTGGATCGCCGCCGGCGACACGGTGAACCTGGCGCTGGCCTACGAGGACGCCCTGAGCGAGCCGGGCCTCGTGCGGCTCATCAGCAGGCGGTCCAGCGCCACGGCGACGACCCTGCAGATCGAGTCGGTGTCGGTCAACGAGGACCCGCAGTCGCTCGAACCCTTCGACGACGGCAACGCCGCGACCAAGGACGACACGGGCGCGGCTTTCACCGACCGCCTGGTCCTGGCCACCGGCGTCACCCGCGATGCGCTGCTCCAGTTCGACCTGCCGGATTCGCTGCGCGACCCGGACATCATCCTCGTGCGCGCGGTGCTCCAGCTCTGGCCCGACGACGGCAGCCTGGTGGGCCTCAGCCCCGGCGACCGCGCGGACAACGACGTGGGCGGCTTCGCGCTGGACGAGGGCGGCCTCACCGTGAAGATCCAGGCCGTCGACGACAGCCTGCCGGGCTCGGCCGGCTTCGACGAGGGCCGGGTCCTCGAGCAGCGCCTGGCGCTCTTCACGGCGGCGGACGATCCGGCCGAGACCGACCCGCCCACGGTGATCGCCGCGCCGCTGGCGCTGCCGCTCACCACCTGGCTCCAGGACTGGGCCAACGGCGACGACGAGAACCACGGCGTCACCCTGCGGCTGAACGGCGCCACCGAGCGCCTGCGCCAGGTGGCCTACCTGCTGGATCCGGCGGACGCCGAACTGTCGCCCCGCCTGGAACTGCTCTACCTGCGGAGGCCGGACTTTGACTAGCGCCGCCCGCACCCGCGCCGCCGTCCTGTTCGCCTGCCTCTGCGCGGCGACGGTTGCGCGGGCCGAGAGCCTCTTCGAGCTCACGCCGCCCGGCGAGCCGCTGCTGGCCCTGGACGCCCACGCCATCGCCCTCGCCGGCGCCTCCGAGGCGCGCTGGCATCTGGAGAGCGGACTGCCTTCCAACCCGGCGCAGCTCGTGGCCATCGACGGCGTGAGCTTCGCGACGGTGATCCAGTGGCGTCGCGGCCTGCGCGACCTGGAGGGGGCGGGCGCCAACTGGGACGAGACGCGCCAGGACTTCCCCGCCTTCCAGATCAGCGCCGCCTTCCCGCGCGGCATCCGCTTCGGCGCCGGCTACCGGGCCGACCTGCGCAGCCGCGGCGCGTTCAGCAGCACGGTGCCCATCGATCTCGAGGGGAACACGGATTCCTACCGGCTGGCCTTCAGCCAGGACGGCGGCCTCAGCCGTTTCCCGCTGAGCCTCGCGATGCCCCTGGGCGAGCGCACGCGACTGGGCATCGGCCTCAATCTGTATCGCGGCAACCGGAACCAGGAATGGCTCTTCGACTTCCCCAACGCCAGCAGCGGCGACCCGGATCAGGGCTACCAGGACCGCAGGGTGCGCCGTCAGGCGCGCTGGCACGGCAAGGGGCTGGCGCTCGGGCTGCAGTCCCGTCCGCTGGGGCCGCGGGCGGCCTTCTCGCTGCGCTGGGAAGCCGGGGCCGATCTCGAGGGCGAGGCGCGCACGGAGACCGCCGGCGAGACCGACGTGGAACTGGTGGCGCTGTCCGGCCGCATGCCGTCGCGCTGGGCGCTGGGCTGCGCGTTCGAGCTGGCGAAGGGCGGCATCGCCTCGCTCCAGTGGGAGCACGAGGCCTGGAGCGACTACGAGGCGCCGTTGCCGGCCGCGACCCTGCAGGACGTGGACCGCGTCGCCCTCGGCCTCGAGTGGCTGCTGGGCGGGCCCAGCCGTCCGGGTCATCGGCGGCAGCCGCTGCCCCTTCGCCTCGGCGTCCGACATGGCCGCTGGCCCGCGCCCGATCCGGTGACGGGCGGCGAGGTCATGGAGACGACCCTCGGTCTGGGGACGGGCATCGACGTGCAGTCGGGCCGCGGCTCGCTGGACCTGGCCCTGTTCTGGCAGCATCTCGGCGTGGACGGCGGAGCCGGCGAGCGGCGTTTCGGTCTCGCCCTCAGCCTGCGCACGTCGGAACACTGGTCGCGGCGCACCCAGCCCTACTAGTCTTGCGCAACGCAGAAGGAGTCGCCATGTCACATCGCACTGTTCTCGTTCTCGCCCTGGCGCTGGTCCTGGTCTCGGGGCTGGCGGCCTGCAACCGGGCAGTCTCCCAGGCGGAACTGGACGCCCTGGAGGCCATGCCGCAGCCGGAGCGCGTCGCCAAGCTCGAAGCGCTGTGGGCGAAGTACCCGGACGACATCCACCTGCCCGACCTGCTCGCCAAGGCCCGCTGGGAGGACTACGCCGACATGGACGGCACCGCGCGCATCGAGGCCGTGAAGGCCGACCTGCGGGCCGACGCGGAGGACCCGGTCACGTCGAAGCTGCTCGGCGACGCCTACTACGACTACGCGCGCAGCGGCGGGGGCGTGAACTACCTCGACAGCGCGCTCTTCGCCTACGAGAACGCCGCTCTCAAGGACCCGAACTTCCTCAGCGCCGTGGGCAGCGTGGGCTCGCTCTACGACGAGAAGGAGGACTTCGGCTCGGCGATCCAGTGGTACGAGAAGGCGCTCGAGCTGGAGCCCGACCACGTGCCGACGCTCTGCAACATCGGCGCGAGCCACTACAACAAGGGCGACTACGCCGTGGCGATCGACTACTATCGTCAGGCCCTCGCGCTGGATCCCGACAGCCAGGACGCCCACTACAACCTGGGCGTCGCCTTCGCGGAGGCGACGATCTATCGCGAGGCGATCGCGGAGTGGGGCAAGGTCATCGCGGTGGACAGCACCACCGCCATCGCCAAGCAGGCGATCAAGAACTCGGGACTGCTGCAGGACGTGCTCGACGAGACCGTCTACAAGAACGGGCGCAAGAGCCGCCGGCTCAACCTGAAGAACACGGAGTAGCCCGCCCCGCGGCGGGGGCGGACGGCCGCGAGGCCAGAACCAGCCTAGCGAGGAGGAGTGATGAAGCGAGTCGTTCACGTGGTCGGGACGGGCACCATCGGCGAGCCCCTGATCGGATTGCTGGTGGAGCACAAGCGGGAGCTGGGCATCGACGAGGTGACCTTCCACAAGCGCACGCCCACGCCGCTCGACCAGCCCAAGATCAAGGACCTCATCCGCCGGGGCGCCAAGCTCTGCGTGGACGAGGGCGCGCGCGCCGGCTTCCAGGCCATGGACCTGGAGACCTCCCACGAGTCGGAGGACGCCATCGAGCGGGCGCAGGTCATCATCGACTGCACGCCCTCCGGCAACAGCATGAAGGAGTCGGTCTACTCGAAGTACGACGACGGCCGCCGCCTCTTCGTCGCCCAGGGCAGCGAGTTCGGCTTCGGCAAGCCCTACGCGCGCGGCATCAACGACGAGACCCTGCGCCACGGCGAGGAGCGCTTCCTGCAGGTCGTGAGCTGCAACACGCACAACATCTCGGCGGTGATCCAGACCGTGGCGCTCGAGCCCCACGGCGACGACAACCTGGAGCGCGGCCGCTTCCACTGCCTGCGGCGGGCGAACGACATCAGCCAGGCCGGCAGCTTCATCCCCGCGCCCGAGGTGGGCAAGCACGGCGATCCGCGCTTCGGCACGCACCACGCGCGCGACGCGTATCACCTCTACCTGACCAAGGGCCTGGACCTGGACCTCTTCTCCAGCGCGATGAAGATGAACACGCAGTACATGCACATCATCCACTTCGCGCTCACGCTGCGCCGGCCCACCAG